>JAAVIG010000204.1 GCA_014796735.1 Oscillospiraceae bacterium | reverse complement strand
TATATAACGGCGGCCGTCATGGCGGTTTTAATGCCCTTGAGCGCTTTCGCGGAGGACGGCGAAATGCCGGCAGATACCGATGATACGCTCTCACAAGAGGAGAGTATCGCTCCCTCGGAAAGCTCACAGGACGATCTGCCCGTTACGGCGGATACCGATATTACAACAGATACCGATGCTGCAACGGACACCGATGAGGAATTTATAGACCCTTTTAACCCCGATCCCGTAAGCAGCGATACCTCCGATACCGCTCCCTCTGACACGGAACCTACCGAAACCGTGCCTCCCGAAGAATCCTCCGTAACAGAGGATACCTCTACGGAGGAAACGACCACAGAGGAAGAGCCTCAGATCTCTTTGGATACGAACACCACTACCGAAGCGACTACGGAAGCTACAACGACTACAACCGCTGTAATTACCGATCCCGTTACGGATCCGCCGGAAACCACCCCTTACACCGAACCGCCTATTGAATCCGATGTAGTCCCCGTTGAAACATCCGCGGTAACGGAAAATACTACCACTTCCACCACAACACCGCCTCCGGCCGTAATTCGTCCCGACGGCAACAGCAGTATAAGCGGAGATCCTATAGATGGCGATCCCGACAGCTTTGTCACCATTATTATTCTTATTGCGGGAGCAATAGTGCTGTTTATACTGATTTTGATCGTACCGCCTATTTTCAGAAAAATCAGAAGAAGTATTATTTATAAGTATGACTGATAAAATAACCCGTTAAAAGCAGATACACTGTTTTTAACGGGTTATTCGCGTTTTGATCACAATATAGAGCCGATGTGAACTTTAATATGACGATTATTTTCTTTTTAAAGCCGTCTTGGCCTTTTTAACGTCCGCCAAGTCGTTGGTAAGCAGCTCCTCGACCCTTGACAGCATGGAATCAACATACTCGTTTGTGGTTTTGCAAAGCTCCGTATACTTAGTCTGGGCGTTGGTAAGTATCTGCGTAGCCTTTTCGTTAGCCTGTCTTGTGATCTCCTGCTGTGAAACAAGCCTTTCGGCTCTCTCCTCCGCCTTGCGGATAATGCGGTCCGCCTCCTGCTTGGCGTCGCTTAAGATCGCCTTGCGGTCATTCACAAGATTTCTCGCCTGAGTGATCTCGGTAGGCATATTCATTCGTACGTCCTCGATAAGATCTCTCAATGCGCTTACGTCTACCATGCCCTTTTTCTGTGAAAAAGGCACCTGCATTGATTTGTCAAGTATTTCGTCCATTGCTTCCAATGCGTCGTCAATATTCATAATTTTTACTTCCTTTCCGACAGCAAAGCTGTATAATCAGTTCAAAGTTTGTCCGCAAGGCATATGAAGCTTCACATGCTAACATGCTTTTATATTAAAAACAAAACGCTCCAAATCAAAGCGTCAGTCTTTTTCCGACTTTTTCAGCCGTTTGACCCCTTTCATTATATCCCTTTCGATCTCCAAAGGAACATAGGAACTTATGTCTCCGTCAAAAAGCGCGATCTGCTTGACCATGCTGGAGGATAAAAACGTACCCACCACATCGGCGCAAAGGAAAACCGTTTCCGCTTTATAGCACAGATCCTTGTTGACAAGAGCCATTTGAAATTCGTACTCAAAATCGGACATTGCCCTTAAGCCCTTTACAATAACATCGGCTTTTTTTAGATTAAAATAGTCTATCAGCAGCCCGTCATAGCTGTCCACCTCTATGTTGGGGATATTTACGGTGACTCTTTTTATAAAATCGACTCTTTCCTCGGGTGTGAAGCAGGAGGCTTTTGTGGGATTTACCGAAACCAAAACTATCAGCTTGTCAAAAAGCCTTGCCGCTCTTTTTATTATATCGAGATGTCCGCAGGTAACAGGGTCGAAGCTGCCGGGGTAGATTGCCGTTCTCATTGTTGTTTTTCCTTTCCGCTGCCGTACCCGACAGGTGTAATGGCTTTCCGTAAGCGCAACCGCACGATTATTCGTTTTCGCTGTTCGCTTCTTCGTCCGTGGCTCCGGTCTCGTCCGTATCGTCGGCTTTACGCCTGTAAGCGGTAAGAGTAGCTCTGCCGTGGCGGTATATCTTGCTTATAGCAAAATCGCCGAAGCGTTCGGGGAGATCAGTCTCTCTTTCATGCTCACATATTATTATACCACATTCGGACATTTTTTCAACCAGTTGAGGCATAGTTTTTTGTATCAATTTATGATTATATGGCGGGTCTAAGATAGCTATGTCAAATTTTTCCTTGGTGCTGCGCAAAAAGGCGTTATTTGCCATGTTTAATACAACGGCATTTGCTTCAAGCCGCGTGTGCTTTAAATTATCCCATATTATTTTGATCGATTCCGCGGAATTATCAACAAAGCACACTTTTTTCGCACCGCGGCTGAGCGCTTCAATTCCGAGCTGTCCCGAGCCCGCGAACATGTCCAGCACCACCGCGTCCTCCACCTCAAACTGCACTATACTGAAAATAGCTTCCTTGACGCCCTCAATGGTGGGGCGCACCTCTAATCCGGGCAAAGTTTTCAGCCGCCTGCCCTTGGCGGAGCCTGTAATAACTCTCAATTTATTATCTCCTCAATTTAAAATGTTTCCTGTATAAACAAATAAAGCTCTTCCGCTACTTCCCTGCTTATCTTTGCGGTCTGCGCCAGCTGCTCGGCGGTAGCCTCCTTCATCGCTTTTTTCGTCTTGTATTCTTTAAGCAGCGTCATAGCCTTTGCTTCCCCGATACCGTGAACGCGGGTAAGCTCCAATTCATACTGCTTCTTTTTATGCTGCTTTCTTTGGAAATTTATCGAAAAGCGGTGGACCTCGTCCTGTATCCTTGTGATAAGGGTAAAAACGTTCTTGTTGCTGTTGACCTGTATCTCTCCGCCCTCCCTTGCTATCGCGCGGGTGCGGTGCTTATCGTCCTTCACAAGACCGTAAAGGCTTATCTGAACGTTTAGCTTGTCCAATATCTCCTTTACCGCCGCAACATGTCCCTTGCCGCCGTCAAGCAGTATAAGGTCGGGCAGCGGGGCAAAGCTTTCATCTCCGTCAAGGTAACGCCGTATCCGCCTTTCAACCACTTCCCGCATGCAGGCGTAGTCGTCTATGCCCTGAACGTATTTTATATTGAATTTTTTGTACCCCTGCTTAAAGGGTCTGCCGTTTTTGAAAACCACCATTCCCGCGACTCTTGTTTCCTCGCCCATATTGGAAATATCGTAGCTTTCGATTATTTCGGGGGTCTTGGAAAGTCCTAAAATGTTTTTTAAGTCCTCCAAGGCGGAGATTTCCTTTGCGGTTCTGCCTACTCTGAGGGACAGATACTCCTCGGCGTTGCTTTTGGCAAGGGTCACTTGGGTCAAGCCCTCGCCTCTTTTAGGTACGATTATTGATACCTTGTGCTTGTATCTGTCGGTAAAGTAGCTTTCAAGCAGCTCTTTGCCTTCTATCTCGGTATCGATATATATTTCCTTGGGCATTTCCGATTTATCGGAATAATATTCCACAAGAAAATCCTCTCGTGTCTGACTGCTGTCGTTTTCCTCGCCGATAAAGAAATTTTCCTTGTCAATAAGCCTGCCGCCGCGGTATTTTACCACTGCCACGCTGCATTTGTCCATATTTACCGCCGCCGCCACAACGTCGTAGTCGGTGGTTTTTGAGGAATAAATGTGCTGGGTCAGCTCCGCCTTCTGAATGGCGGCGATTCTGTCGCGAAGCTTAGCCGCCTTTTCAAATTCAAGCTTTTCCGCGTATTCCTCCATTTCCTTTGTAAGACGTTCGATGCTTTGCTTACTGCCGTTTTTTATATAGTTTATCGCCTGATTTACGCTTTTTTTGTATTCATCGGGGGATATTTTGCCCTTGCATACTCCCATGCAGCGGCCTATATGAAAATTAAGGCAGGGACGTTCCTTTCCGAAATCGCGGGGGAATTTTCGGGTGCAGGTGGGGAGCATGAAAAGCTTGTTGGCCTCCTCTACCGCCTGTTTAACGGTGTAACCGCTAGTGTAGGGGCCTATATATTCGGCTTTTTTGTCGTCCGTTTGCAGAGCGTAGGTTATTCTTGGGTAGTCCTCGCCCGATATTTTAATGTAGTTGTAGCCCTTATCGTCCTTAAGCAGGATGTTGTATTTGGGGCTGTGCAGCTTTATTAAGCTTGCTTCCAGAACAAGGGCGTCCAGCTCGGTGGGGGTCACGATAAAATCAAAATCGTTGATGTTTTGCACCAAGCGGTAGGTTTTGGGGTTATGGCTTTCTATTGCGCGGAAATAACTTGTCACGCGGTTTTTTAAAGCCTTTGCTTTACCGATATATATTATTTTGCCGCCGCTGTCCTTCATTTGGTAAACGCCCGGGGTCAGGGGGAGTTTATTGGCTTTTTCGCGGAGGTAAGGGAGTCTTTCGTTCATAATGTTACCTTTGATATGGTTTTTCTTTTTTCCACAGTATGAGGTTATTATATCATAGTATCGATTAAAAAGCAACCTTATAATTTTTTTTCGTTATATCAAGCTGTTGTGTCGGGGAGAGCAGAGGGTGGGGCGGCGAAGCCGCCGAATTTTCGGAGAAAATTCGGCACCGTCGGCGGCGTCAGCCGTCGGCGGGCAAATTCCCGTAAGGGAATTTGCGGCTTCGCCCCTGCGGTTGGGCAGCATTAAGATAGGAGCAATATTCGCGAATGGGGCGGCAGGAGCTTTATGGGGGAATAGGCGTAGATATACATTGCAGAGGTTTGGTGGGGGAACAGGCGGCACTCCGCCGTTATAAAAAATCACGTTATAAGGAAAGCTGCTGCCGCTGTAATGTGATAACGCTTTATTATTTTACAACCTTGATATTTTTAACCCCATACAGCTTAAGCATTTCCGCCGTCTGCGCCGTAATTACCTCTCCTGCCGCCGCTAACGGAACGCAGGGCGGACAGGGCGTGTTTATATCGGCACATATCCTGTTTACCGATTTTTCCACGGGCACCCACTCTGTCAAAGAAAAGAAAGCTTCTCTCGGCGACATTGCAAAAACAGACTCGGGTAAGGAAACGGGTACTGACGGAACAGACGATAAGAGCGTGATATTCTTCGCGGCTTCAAATATACGAGTAAAATCGGTCAACGGCTGCGCGGTTGAAAACAGCAATACCGTATACCTGATGTCGGAAAACTCAGCAGTAATTCCCCGCTTCCTCAATTCCTCAGATAACGCAAAACCGCTGTAACCGTAAGCGTTAGCGTCAATTGTAATTCTCATAGGGTCGCTTTCTTTAAGAGTATAGCCTATTTCCGCCAAAGCCGATTTTAACCTTTTTACTTCATCAAATACCCATTTTGCCCTTTCCTTTTCGTCGGAAATATGGCGATTACACAAATCAAGGCTGTCTAAGATCAGGTAAGACGGGCTGGAGCTTCCGAAAAGGGACATGGTCTCCTTTGCCCTTTCCGCAAAAAAAGGGGGAGCGTTTTTGCCTATATGCAGATAGCCGCCGCCCGTAAGACATGGCAGGGTCTTATGCGCGCTGTCGGCTGTCATATCCGCGCCGAGAAATAGCGGGTGATCATCGGTAAAAACCTTATACGCTCCGTGAGCGTTGTCGATCAAAAGGGGTATATTTTTTGACGCGCAAACCTCGGATATGCCCTTTATGTCACTTTCGCCGCCGTAATAATCTATGCTTTGCGCAAAAACGCAAAGGGTGTCTTTGTTAACTTTATCTTTTACCGATTGAGGGCTGATCCTACAGGATAAATACTCATCCGGGTATATCCAATCGACTTCAAGTCCCAATAATATGCAGGAGGTAAGCAGACTTTTATGACAAAATCTTGACGCGACAACACGGTTTTTGCTTGGGCTGTACGCCTTTGCAAGAGCTAACATTGTTTGTATAGAAAGAGTACTGCCGCCGCATGAAAATAGTGTATCCGCCGCTCCGTAAAGCTTTGCGGCATTTGTTTCGCTTGACTTTATTATACCGCCGCTTTCAAAAAGACTGTCCGCTCCCTCGATTTCGGTTATATCATAAGAATTTGCTTTACCGCCCGGCATATGACAGCGGACTGTTTTTTCTTCCGCATAGGACTGTAAAAAATCATGTATGGGGGTATTCATTTTATAGTTGTTCCTTTCTTAGAGATGCTATAAACAGCGTGCTGTTTTAATTAACCGTTCAAAAAACAGGGAAGCTGATGTTAAAATCAAAGCATAAATTCCTTTCAAAGCTGTTGACTATTTTTTCCTGTGGTGATATAATAT
>JAAVIG010000203.1 GCA_014796735.1 Oscillospiraceae bacterium | reverse complement strand
CTTTTTGCAGTGCAAAAAGGAGAAGCCCAAGAGACTGTCGCTTCGCGCCAGTCTCCACGCAAACGCTTTGCGGACTTCGTCCGCAATTTTGCTGCGCAAAACCGCTTATTGCTGAAAAAAACATTTGCGGCTTCGCCGCTTTCAATTTTTCTTTTTTCTTTTTTACCGCCCTAATAACCCACCACCAAAATCATACTCCACAACTTCAACTCTTTCAATCCCAACCCTACCAAAGCAAACATCCTTCACCCTTTCACAAAACTCCTCAGCCTTTCCCGCTTCAACAAACAAAACAATTTCAACCCCTGTTCCAAACTCCTCCTTTTCCGTTCTCACGTCAAATTCGGAAAAAACAGCCCCCATTTTCCCATAAAGGGAGTAATCAAGTGAGATCTTCACCCTTTCGGCGATTTTCATCTCCTTTATCCTTGCCGCTTCCACCGCGATCTTAACCCCGTTGGTATAAGCGCGCACAAGCCCCCCCGCTCCCAAAAGAACGCCGCCGAAATACCTCGTCACAACACAGCAAACATCGGTCAGCCCCTCTTTTTTCAATACCTCGAACATAGGCGCGCCCGCCGTTCCGGAAGGCTCGCCGTCATCGCTGTGCCTGCCTATATTGTTGTCTCTCAGAATGTAGGCGTAGCAGTTATGCGTTGCTTTTCTATGAAGCTTACGTATCTCCTCGATAAAGCTCAAAGCCTCCGCTTCCGTTTTGCAGGGAGCAATATATCCGATAAATTCGGACTTTTTTTCGGTAAAAGACGCCTCCGCCCTTTCGGCGACCGTCTTATACCCGTCGTAATTACCACTCATTTGCTTGCCCCGGCTGATAGTACGCAACAGAATTAACGGTCATAGACGTTGCGCTTCTGGAAACGGTATATATCATCAGCTTTTGGGCTTCCTGCTCCTCGTCCGCTTCGCCGGGCATTCCCATAACGGGAGCCATATATTCAACGGTCAGGCTAAACAGCTCGCCTACGCTGCTTATATCTCTTATTCTCGGCCAGTAAGTAATACGCTCCGTTTCCATAGGTACATTGTAAGACCTGCTTGAAGCGTTGTATTCAAAAACGTTCTCGCCGTTGCCCACCGTCTGGTGCTCTATTGTAACACCGTAGCCGAATAACGCCACCGCCGAGCTTTCCACGTCGATCTCGGATATAGTCATATAGCTGCCGTCATTTTCGTATCTTTCGGTGTTGCCGTTTAAAATGATCCTCCAGATAGCCGCGTGTATAACTACCGAGGGAGGCGCGTTCTCCGCCGTATCAAAAGCGGGGGTGTCAATAATAACTACAGGATATAAAAAGGCGGCGAACTCGTTTTTGAGCGAGGTCTGATTGGCTATATCCTGCACGGCGGAAACAGTAAACTTAACGGTGTTCACAAGTCCCACCACCGTTAAAATTATAATAATTAACCCTATGGCGAAAAACGTCTTCTTGTTTTTCATCATAGGCGCGGAGGAATCGAAAAAGTCCGGGTCGTCAAACTGCTCGTCCCTTTCGTCCCGCTCCTGCTCCAGCTCGTCCACACTTCCCTGAAGGGAATCCAGTATCTTGCCGTTCCTTATATCCTTTTTGTCCTTGTGTCTTACTATTTTTTTCATTTATAATCATACCTTTCCTCTTGAGGAGTGTTTGTGCCAAGGCGATATATCGAAGCACAAATGCGACGGGTTTGAAAGAACCCGTTTTTTCAAGTTCTTTCAAACTTTTCTCCAATTTTTATTGTCTTATCTGTCCGTTTCCGTTTATAAGATATTTGTAGGAGGTCATTTCCTCAAGCCCCATAGGCCCTCTCGCGTGAAGCTTCTGTGTGCTTATGCCTATCTCCGCCCCTAAGCCGAACTCGCCGCCGTCGGTAAATCGGGTAGAAGCGTTGACATACACCGCCGCCGCGTCCACCTCCCGCTGAAACCTCTCCGCGTTTGACAGCTCGCTTGTTACAATACACTCGCTGTGGCGAGTGCCGTAGGTGTTTATAAAATCAATTGCCTCGGAAATATCTTTAACGGTTTTTACCGAGATAACGTAATCCAGAAACTCGGTCTTATAGTCCTCCTCGGTGGCTTCTCTGTCGGTTTTGATATATTTTGAAGCTGCCGCGTCGCCGTATATTTTTACTTTTCCGTTCCACTTCTTGTCCAACGCCCTCAAAAATTCCTCAGCCGCGTCCTCATGCACCAAGATATTTTCAATTGCATTGCAGACGGAGGGTCTTTGGGTTTTTCCGTTGTCAACAATATTGACTGCCGTTTCAATATCCGCCGACTTGTCAACATAAACCGAACAGTTGCCCTCTCCCGTTTGTATAACGGGAATGGTGGAGTTGTTGACAACGTTCTGTATAAGCCCGTGTCCCCCTCGCGGTATAAGCACGTCAATATAGCGGTTAAGCTTCATAAATTCCCCTACCGCTTCTCTGGAGGTGTCCTCCACAAGGTTTATCGCGTTTTCGTCAACCCCCGCACCGCTTATCGCCTCACGCATGATCGAAACAAGCCGCTTGTTGCTGTTTATGGCGTCGCTGCCTCCTCTTAAAACGGACACGTTGCCCGACTTTAAGCAAAGCGCCGCCGCATCAACGGTAACGTTGGGTCTTGACTCAAAAATAATCCCCACAACGCCCAAGGGTACGGATTTTTTCACTATCTTAAGCCCGTTGGGAAGCTCCTTGCCGCCCCAAACCTTTCCCACAGGGTCGGGAAGTTCGACTATCTTCCTTACCCCCTCAGCCATTGCCTCGATACGCTTCATATCAAGCCTTAGCCTGTCCTGCATAGCCTCGGACATATTGTTTGCCTTAGCGTTTTCAATATCCTTTTGGTTGTCGCTTATGATCAGCTCGGCATTTTTTACAAGGCTGTCCGCAACAGCGGCAAGCGCAAGATTTTTGGTATTCTGAGAGATTCCTCTAATTGCCGCTTCCGCCTTTTTTGCCTTACAGCCCAATTCTTCAAGATAAGTCATTTTTTCGCCTTTCACAAAAACCTTAATTTAAATCAAACAATGTGCAAACCGCCTTATTGTCAAAGAGATCGTAAAGATACTCGGGGTTATCGCCCTTTATAATAACGGTGGGAATATTTGCCTCCCCCGCGATAACAGCCGCCTCTATCTTAGTCAGCATACCGCCGCTGGCAAGCTCGCTGCCTTTTTCTCCCGCCGCCGCTATCATTTCGTCCGTCACCTTATGCACAACGGGAATAAGCTTAGCGTCTGACTCGGAGGGATTTTTATCGTAAAGACCGTCAACGTCGGTAAGTATAACCAGCAGGTCGGCACCGCAAACCTCCGCGCTCAGGGCGGACAAGGTGTCGTTTTCGTCAAAGTCAAGCTGCTCTATGGAAACGCTGTCGTTGGCGTTTATGATAGGTATGATACCCATAGAAAGCAGTGTGTGCATTGTATTGAAGATATTTTCCCTGCGTATTTTATTGCTGAATACGTCGCGGGTAGCAAGTATCTGAGCGACGGTGTGATTAAAGCGGGAAAACTCCGACTGATAAAAGCTCATCAGCCTGCTTTGTCCCACCGCGGCGCACGCCTGCTTCACGGGCATGTCCGTTGGCTTTTTTTGCAGTCCGATACAACCCACGCCTACACCCACTGCACCCGAGGACACCAAAATAATATCGTGTCCCGCGTTTTTCAAATCGCTTAGCACCTCTACCATTTTCTTGACCCTGCGAACATTGATGTTGCCCGTTTTATAGGTCAATGTGGAGGTGCCTACCTTTATTACTATACGCTTCCTTGCGGAATAGTCGAAACCGTTTGTATTATCTGCCATTCTTTTGTTTTCCTTGTCGTGAAAAATAAATCGATATACTTTAACAGTATAGCATATTTAAGCAGAAAAATCAAGATTTTCAGCTATGCTTTTCATATTCTCGGTGATACATCACCACCGCGTCATATTCCTTTTGAACTTTTCGGAATAGACCTCCTTCAGCTCCTCCGCCGTAATATCGTAACAAAGCAGAACATCATTATAATACATAAGAACGTCCGCCAGCTCCTCAACCAGCTCTTTTCTCAGCTTGGTGCCTTTTTCCGCTCTTTCGCCGTCTTTTTTCTTAATGATGTCAATGACCTCTCCCACCTCGCCGATCATCCACAGCAGCTTGTTTTTTCCCGTTTCGGGGGAAATAGGCTCCCATATGCCCTTGTATTTATCCTGAAGCTCCCTTTGCATTTGCTGCATTTCGTTTATACCGAAATCACTCATATAAGCGTACCTCCGAATCGTGATCTGTTATTATTATATCATGCACGGCAAAACATTTCAAGCCGTACCTGCAAAATCGGTGCAATGTGTTGACATATTACGAAAAAATGTTATAATAATATATACATATACAGAAAGGAGCTGTTATATATGGCTAACTTGAACATACGAGTTGACGATACGTTAAAAAAACAAGCCGAAGCTGTATTTTCGGAGCTTGGGATAAGCCTTTCCGCCGCAACAACCATGTTTTTAAAGCAGGTGGTACGTTACAACGGCATACCCTTTGAGCTTCGCGCCGACCCCTTTTTTTCCGCCGAAAATCAGGCGCGCTTGATGATTTCAAAGGAACGAATGGAAAAAACAGGCGGTACTGTACATGAAATGATCGAGGTCGGGGATAATGATTAAAGCATGGGACGACTACGCTTGGGAGGATTATCTGTATTGGCAGACGCAGGATAAAAAAACGTTAAAGCGTATAAATATTTTATTACAGGACATTGATAGAAACGGCTATCAAGGAATAGGAAAACCGGAAGCACTTAAAGGCAATCTACAGGGCTGGTACAGCAGGCGCATAGACGAAACAAACCGCCTTATTTACCGTATTAACGGTGATACGATAGAAATATTGCAATGCCGCACACACTACGGAAAAAACTAAAACAAAAAACTTAACCAAAAATAGTGACTTTTTAACAATTTTATGGTATACTATAATATAGATGAGGGAAGGCGGATTATATAAATGAATTTTGAAAAATCGTGCGGCGCGATCGTTTACCGAAAGCACCACGGAAATACGGAAATACTGTTGGTGCGGCATTTGAAATCGGGGCACTGGTCTTTTCCCAAGGGGCATATGGAGCAGGGGGAGACCGAGGAGGAAACTGCCCGCAGGGAGATCAAGGAAGAAACGGGGCTTGACGTGCTTCTGGACACGGGCTTTCGCGAGACGGTAAACTATTCTCCCAAAAAAAATACCAAGAAAACGGTGGTATACTTTGTGGGAATGGCGACCGGTCATGATCTTGTACCTCAGCAGGAGGAAATTTCGGATCTGCGCTGGCTTGAAGTCGGACAGGCGGGCAGCGTATTGACCTATGATAACGATAAGCTTATAGTAAACAAAGCAAAGGCGTTTATTGCGCTTATGAAGTGATAAAAATTATGGAGTACAGTGAAGCGTTAAATTACTTAAACACCTACACCAAATCGGGAAAGCCCATAAAGGATCTGTCAAGATTCAGGGGCTTAATGAATGTGCTGGATAACGTTCAGGACAATTTAAAATATATCCACATCGCGGGCACCAACGGAAAGGGAAGCGTCAGCGAATACGCTGCCTTAGCCTTGGAATACCGCGGCTTTAAAACGGGAAAATTCACATCGCCCTATATAAATAAAATAGAGGAACGAATACAGATAAACGGAGCACCCATATCGGAAAGCGACTTTGCTTTTTACATTGGAAAAGCAAAAAAAGCCGCCGAGAAAACGGGCTGCTCAGATTATTCACAATTTGAAATATTAAACGCCGCCGCCTTTTTGTACTTTCACGAAAAAAAATGCGATTACGTCGTATTGGAAACGGGAATAGGCGGCCTTTTGGACTGCTCCAACATAATAACCCCCGAACTGTCGTTGATAACCACGGTAGACTTGGATCACTGCGGGATATTAGGCGACACTGTCGAAAAGATCGCCCGTCACAAGGCGGGGATAATAAAGCCCGACCGTCCTGTTGTACTCGCACCGTTTCAGTACGAGGAGGTCAGGGAGGTTGTACGAAATAAGGCAAAAGAAACGTGTTCGGAGCTTATTATTCCCGAGGATAGGGACTTACGGCTTATAAGCACGGACTTAAGCGGCACAAGATTTTTATATAAGGACAAGGAATTTGAAACGGGAATGTGCGGACGGCATCAGATGATAAACGGTACTGCGGCGATCGAAGCGTTAAGAAAGCTTGGTATCGGAGAGGAGTACATAGAAGCGGCTTTGAGAAATGCCGCTGTGCCTGCAAGAATGGAGAAGCTTGGGGGCTTTGTTGTTGACGGAGCGCATAACGTTTCGGGAGCGAAAGCGGCGGCTGAGCTTATCGGAGGGCAAAAGGGAAAAAAGCTGCTGATAACGGGTATGCTTAAAAGCAAGGATTTTAAAGGGGCTTTATCGATTTTGATACCTGAATTTGATAAAGTTATCGCGGTGGACTTTTTCTCACCCGACGCCGTTCCTGCGGAGGAGATAGTTAAGCTTGCGGAAGGATTGGGGCGTAAGGGAGAGATCGGGAAAAGCGCGAGAGAGGCAATTGAAGCGGCGGCAAAGTTTGAGGGAGAGCTTAAGGTGGTTTGCGGTTCGCTTTACCTTTGCGGAGAGATGAGAAGGGAATTGAAAATTGATGATTGAAAACGGTGGTATGCCTGCGTCGAGCGGAATATTTCTGTGGGCTTGAAATGGTTTGGGAAAAATTTATACTATAATTTCCGAATCAATAATATTGGGGTAAAAATGCGCATAGCGCATTTTTACCCCAATATTTAGTATTACACGTCTTTTCGTGAATAAAGGTTAAGATAAGCAAAAGTTCAGAGCGACGAAAAAGGCGGCGGAGCCGCGGGCGACAGCCCGCTGAAATGCGAAGCATTTCAAAATTTTCGCAACGCGAAAATTTGGCTCCGCCCCTGCTGTAGGGCAGTTATTGTAAAAGGAACGTTTTTAACGGATAGGCGGTACCGCCTGATTGGGAGAACAAGCAAAG
>JAAVIG010000202.1 GCA_014796735.1 Oscillospiraceae bacterium | reverse complement strand
TTACAAAAGGGTTACAATTTTTTAAAGCCGCCCTTGATTTAAAAAACATTCCACAGCCTTATCTCCTGCTCCCGGCAATAAGACCCGATCAATTCGTCCATTACCCCGCACTCCACCGTGACCTCGTCGCTGTCGGACTCCACCAGTCTTTCGATCCTTTCCGCCGCCATAGTGATCTCCAAAGCGTGATCATTGTCCATTATAAGTATATGAAGCTCCCTGAACCCGCGCCATATCTCGGAGGCATTTTTTGCCGCCGTCATTGCGCCATCCTTGTCCCCGCTTAAGTAACAGTCTTTTACCTGACGTATGCTTTCTCTGATGTCGTCCCCTATCTTTAAGGTGTAGAGCATGCCCCATATCCCCCCCGCAAAGATGAGCACCGACAAAATACAGCAAATAACGATTCGTTTCATGTTTACCGCCTTTCTTTTTCCGAAAAAACAATCGCCGACAGTTTTTCCGCTTACTTTATTTCCTTATTGACAATAAAATACGCTCCGTTGCTGTCCGCCGACATAAAGAATACCTTGGGAAGCTCGGTGTTGTTTTCCTTTAAGATCGCTTTGACCCAGCCCTCGCCCAGATTTGTGCGATTTAATCCGTCCATGTTTATCTCTCCGTCATGTATAATGACCTCGGGGGGATTCCGAGCGGGCTCCTCCTTTTGAAGAAAGTTTATTTTTCCCGTGGTTTCCACAATGGCGTACTGCACCTGTGAAATATCGAAAATACCCTGCTCCCGCATTGCTTCCGTCAAGTCGTCTATTGTATATCGCAAGTTTTTCATTTCCTTCTGGTCAATTTTGCCGTCGGAAATAATTACCCTCGCGGTACCGCTGACCAATTTTCTGACCTTGGTGCTTTTAAGCATTATACCCGACAGTATCACGTCAAGCGAACCTATCATAAGAATGGGGACTATGCCCATAAGCATCGGAGTGGAAGCGTCCTCCAAGGCCAGTGTGGCTATGTTGGAGATCATTATGGTAGTAACCAGCTCCGAGGGCTGAAGCTCTCCTAACTGTTTTTTGCCCATAAGGCGAAGAGTAACAACTATCAGGAGGTATAACAGAACAGTGCGAATAATGATTATAAGCATTTTTACAGCCCCTTGTCATTGATATAAGTGTATTTTGTGCCGGGAGGGGAAAAATATTACCGCTTTTGAAGAAATTTTAAATAATAAATTAATGATATAAAAATTAAAATTATGATACAACAACATTACGCTTCATGTTAAAATCATATATGTAAAGCGTAATGGTCAACGGAGGTGTTTAAGTTTGAAAGAACTTGAAAAAATGGGTTCTTTCAAACCCGTCGCATTTATGCCTCGATATATCGACTCGGCATAAATGCTCCTCAAAAGGAAGGGAATGATCATAAATGAAAAAAGCACGAAAATTAACCGCCCTGCTGATATCCTTTTCAATGCTGTTTACCTTATGCTCCTGCAGCGGAGAAAACACCGAGGGGGGCGGGGACAAAAGTACGGACTATAAGCAGCCCATGCGCGGGCTGACGGTCAACG
Organism: Oscillospiraceae bacterium; assembly: GCA_014796735.1. GTDB lineage: Bacteria > Bacillota > Clostridia > Oscillospirales > Ruminococcaceae > Ruminiclostridium_E. Next base: position 3,652 of record JAAVIG010000202.1, on the reverse strand, counting down.
AGCTTGTTGCCGAAATGAAAACGGGCTGGAATTTGGGAAACTCTCTTGACGCGAACGACGGCGAGACCTCATGGGGCAATCCCGTGACCACCCACGAGATGATAGACGAGGTGGCAAAGGCGGGCTTTGATGTTTTAAGAATACCCACCACATGGGAGAAGCACTTCACCGACAGCGCGGATTTTAAGATCGACGACGAGTGGATGAACAGAGTTGAAGAGGTGGTAAATTACGCCTTTGACAACGATATGTATGTTATCTTAAACTGTCATCATGAAACCGACTGGATAAAGCCCACCATGAGCGAGGTAGACAATGTTCTGCCCAAGTTCAGCGCCATGTGGACGCAGATTGCCGAGCATTTCAAGGATTACGGAGATCATCTGCTTTTCGAGGGTCTGAACGAGCCGCGTATCGTCGGCGGTGAAAACGAGTGGAACGGCGGCACCGAGGACGGAAGAAAGGCGCTGAATATATTAAACAAGGCCTTTGTTGATACGGTAAGAGCCACGGGCGGCAACAACGGCACAAGAGCCCTGCTTATCCCCTCCTTTGCTGCGGCGGTATCGGATACGGCGTTGGCGGATCTGGAAGTACCGGACGACCCGAATATAATAATTTCGCTCCACGCCTATACCCCCTATGACTTTACTTACAGCGACGGAAAAAATATCTTTTATTACGATGATTCGGTAGGCAGCTCCATAGACTGGGTCTTCGGAGTTATCGATAATTACTTTACCTCCAAGAACATACCCGTTATCATCACCGAATACGGTTCGGTAAACAAGATCGAAAGCTTTGCCGTAGTTCCCAATCCCCGCTACGCGGAAAACGTCAAGTGGGTCACTCGTTATCTCGAAAGAGCGAAGGAATCGGGAATTCCCTGCGTATGGTGGGACAACGGCGGGCATTTCGGCGGCGGGGAGCTGTTCGGGATATTTAACCGCAGCGACCTCAGCTGGTATGCGCCCGATCTGGTTGACGCCATAATGAAGGTGTACGAATAATCTCATTATGCAGGCAAAAAATTCTAAAGCATTGTTTAAACCATCAAAACCAATTTAACAGAAAAGGAGAAAAATCATGAAAACGAAAAAGTTACTTTCCGCGTCGGCGGCGGCCATTATGCTGTTAAGCATGCTTACGGCTTGTTCTCAGACAGAAGGAGGCGGCAGCGCAAGCACCGAACCCACCACTACCGCTCCTCCCTCAACTATGGCGGAAGAGCAGCAAAGTCAGGCGGACGAAATTGTCGTTAAGGACTTTGAGCTTGAAAACAAGGAGATCACTTTCCTTGCTTCATGGGCAAGAAATCCCGCCAACGGAAAGAACAAGGACGTGGCTATCGAGCTTTTCCAGACCAGATTCGGCGGCACGATCAAGGATATGGTGGTTGGCGATTCGGAAAGATACGACAGATTGGCCACATTGGTATCAACAGGCTCCTCGCCCGACTTCTTCTCGGCGGCAGATATGGACGCTTTCCCCAAAGGCGCGATAAACCAGATGTTCCAGCCTCTTGATAATTATATCGATTTTAACGACGAATGGTTCGGAAGCCGCAAGAGCATAAACGATCCCTTTGTTTACAACGGCAAGCATTATGTAAGCGTTATCAATCCTGAAGTAGACGTTCTGATGGTTTACAACAAGGCGGTCCTTGCCGAAAACGGATTAACGGATCCCGCGGATCTGCTTAAGGAAGGCAACTGGAACTGGACGACCTGCAAGCAATTAATGAACGAATTTTGCGACAAGTCCGAAGACAACTACGCTACCGACGGCTGGTGGATAACAAAGGGCTTCTGCAATTCCACGGGCGTTCCCTTTATCGGAATGGAAGACGGCATGGTAGTAAACAACTTAAGAGACCCCCTGATTGCGGAAGCACAGGACTTCTTAAACGATCTTAACAGAGAAGAAATGGCTTATCCCGTATGGGACTTCGGTTGGGTCGCTAACGCCAGAAACGTAGGCGACGGCAAGACCCTCTTCTTCCCCGTAGGCTACTGGGCTTTGACTGAGGTTGCAACCGATTACGGCCTTGCAAATTACGGCAACATTGAGGACGTAGGCTTTGTGCCCATTCCCAAATGTCCCTCTGCCGACGCATTTTATATCCCCGCGAGAGTCACCGGCTATATGCTTTGCTCCGGCGCACCCAATCCCGAGGGCTTCGCATGCATGATGTACTGCGAGGCTGCCGCAAACGACAGCGAGGAAGCGGAGCAGATCACAAAGGAACAGTACTTCAACGAATACGGCTGGACAGAGGATATGTGGGAAATGCGCAACACTATTTACGATATGCTTGATGAGCACCCCGTATTTGATTTCTCCAGCGGTATCTCCGAAGCTTTGTTTGACGCTCTCGACAATCCCACAAAGGACGCTTATCACAACGGCGCGTCTTGGACTCAGACAAGAGAAACTATCTTAGGCTCTGTTCAGAGCGAGGTTGATAAGGCCAACTCCGCGTTGGAAAGCTGATTTAATACTGCTGTTAAATTAAAATTGACTGTAAAAATATTGTAATTAAAAGTCATTTCTAATTTTTCATTTCCCTCCTATAGAGGCTGCCTTTTAAGCGCAGCCTCTTTTTTCTTTAAAAACGGATTAGTATAAAAAAATGATATGAAAAACAAAAAAATGATAAAAATTTATTTGATTTTTGAGTACAATAACATTATCAAGGGAAGCAACGGCTTCCGAAAAACAAAAGGCCCGTTTTGCCGACAAGGAACGGAACGGGCGTAAAGAAAGGAATATATGTTATGAAAGCATTTAAGTTGTTAGCAGGCGTTGCGGCCGCTGCTTCCGCCGCAGTAATTCTTACCTCGGCCGTTTCGGCTTACGATTTCGGAGATAAGAACTTGGGTAAAAACTGGAGCCTTAACGCCACTGTCGGTGCTTCCGAATTTGCGGATCTTACCGCTGATTCCTATGTTACCGTTACCTTTGAAGCGGATCAGGAAGAGGAGGAATACTGGTCGCTCAAGCCTATGGATTCTTCTTGGACATTTATTGATCCCAACGGCGAGGGCGGTCCCGAGCTTGCGGAAGGCAAAGACGCATATCCCGTAGAAAAGGATTGGACCTCTATCACCTTTAAGATCCCCGCTGATTTTATTGACTCCGTCAAAGAGGGCGGCATGGTATTTATCGGTCACAGCCTTACTCTGAAAACCCTTACGGTATCCGATGAGGCTCCCGTAACGGAAGCTCCCGCTGCAGCCGAAGCTCCCGCCGATAATAACGACGCTGTCGGCAGCACCAACGCTCCCTCCGCCGATAAGACAAACGCAGACACAGGCGTTGAGGGCGTAGCGACAATTGCGGCTGTTTCCCTGATCGCGGGCGCGGTTATGGTTATCAGCAGAAAGAGAAAGTAAGTTAGCTTTTTAATATTCATTTTTTTCCTGTTCAATTCAAAAAGTAAATACCCCTTGCGGTAAAGCGAGGGGTATTTGCTTTTTATTGTAAAGGTTTGCTTTAAAATTTAAGTTTTCCCGGAATTCAATGAAAAAAATCGTATTATGAAAGCTTACGGGTGGCGGTCAAGGCGCGGCGGAGCCGCGGGCGACAGCCCGCTGAAACGCGAAGCGTTTCAAAATTTTCGCGAAGCGAAAATTTGGCTCCGCCCCCTGCT
>JAAVIG010000201.1 GCA_014796735.1 Oscillospiraceae bacterium | reverse complement strand
TTTCGGTTTATAGTATTCTTTTATCCTATTTTATACTACTTTATCCTACTTGTCAAGTCCAAATTACAAAATATTGTATAATTATTTCTTGAGGTGATGATATGAAACCGTTAAAAGAAAAGATAAGCATTACAATAGACAGCGATCTTTTGGAAAAATTAAGAGCGGAAGCGGAAAGCGACGACCGCTCTCTTTCGCAGTATATAAACCTTATTTTAAAGGAGCATATTAAAAATTTAAAAGAAAAATAATGCTTTTGGAAAATGTATGCAAAAAACTAAAAAAATAAGGGGGTATAAAAAATCACCCTCAGAAAAAGACTGCGGTCACACCTAAAGGCGGTTGATCGCAGTCTTTTTTGTGTTTATACGGATTGAAGTTTTTGGGAGCGTAGCTTATATTTATTTTTCGTGCGGAAAGGAGTATAGCATATGAATGTGAGAGCGACGGACGGTGCCGGCGGCGGAGCCGCGGGCGACAGCCCGCTGAAACGCGCAAGCGTTTCAAAATTTTCGCGAAGCGAAAATTTGGCTCCGCCCCTGCTGTAGGGCAGTTATTGCAAAAGGAACGTTTTTAACGGATAGGGCGGTACAAGCTAATTGGGAGAACAAGCAAAGAAATACATTGTACAAACCAATGGGAGCAGCCAACGTCACCAATGAAAACACATGATCAATAACGCAGCACCTGCGACCCGAACAAAAATAAAACGTTACTGCAAATTTCCAACATTGAACCATTCAACCAAGTTATATAAGTGACATTTCACGCACTAATTTTATGGAGCAAAAAACGAACCGTAAGCACTACGCAATAGAGGGGGGTAAGGAAAGGATTCTTAAGGTGAAACCTAAGGGGGGAGAGTGGGGCAGTGAACTCCGCCGAGATTTTTGCACTTAACATATGATGTCGCTTGATTTAAAGCTTGTATACATTTTTGAAAGCTGTAACACAGGCGGAGTTTACTGCACCTTCGCCCCCCTTTGGTGTCACCTTAAGCCCCGCGCGGGAGCGCAAACTGCACCTCGCTTCCGAGAATAAGAAAACATCACATAAAGCGTAGCTTTAAGAGTTAAGAAAATACCACTTTGTTGTAAATAAAATAAACACAGCATAAAATGTAGTTTTACAAACCAAACAATCGGAACTTGCTCCGAAAAGCACCCCACAGCAAAAACGCACTTTTAAAAAACCCAACGCAGTTGAAAAAGGCACTCCGCCGCTTGAGGACACTCCCACTCCCCCACGAAAGGACTGATAAACTTGTCAAAGCTATACGTAGTAGGCTCCCCTATCGGCAATTTAGGCGACTTTTCCGAACGCGCAAAGGAGACCCTGAAGCAAGTAGACTTTATCTGTGCCGAGGACACAAGAGTAACCGCAATTCTGCTCAATAAATTCGAAATAAAAAAGCCCATGATGAGCTACCATGAGCATAACGCAAAGGAGCGGGGGCAGGAGATCCTCCCGCGCCTGCTGGAAGGCGAAAGCTGCGCCGTTATAACGGACGCGGGCATGCCCTGTATAAGCGACCCCGGCGAGGAATTGGTAAAGCTTTGCGCCGAACACGGAGTTGAAGTTGCGGCAGTTCCGGGGCCCACCGCCGCAATGACCGCTCTCGCGATAAGCGGACTTCCCACAAAAAGGTTCTGCTTTGAGGGATTTTTAAGCGTTACCAAACGAATACGAAAAGAACACCTTGAACAGCTTAAACCCCTCCCTCAAACCCTGATATTCTACGAAGCCCCCCATAAGCTGAAAAACACCTTAAACGACCTGCTGGAAATTTTGGGTGACAGGCGCATAAGCCTTTGCAGAGAGCTTACAAAGGTTCACGAGGAGGTGATAAGAGGAAAAATAAGCGAAATGACAGCCTTATATGAGGAAAAGGAGCCGAGAGGGGAGTACGTATTGGTGGTGGAGGGCGCAAGCGAACAAACCAATGAGGAAATAACCCTTGAGCAAGCAGCGGATATGACCAGAGAGCTTATCGCGCAGGGAATGAAGTCCTCCGAAGCCTGTAAGACGATCGCGGCAAAAACGCCCTTTTCCAAATCGGAAATTTATAAGGAAATACAATAAAAAATCTTTTGAAAAAAGCGTAAAAAGCAAATACCCAAAAACCAAACACATAGGACAAATACAATATGAAATAAAATATCTTATGGAATCGGCAAGTATACGCGCGGTCTATCCGTGCAATAATCTTGTTGATCCCAATTTCGGAAAGGAACTGTTATGTATATGAAAAAAGGAACATTAGGCATTGTATTGGCGATCGCTGCTATATTGGGCGCGGTTGCGTTTCTGATCTTCAAGCTGGGTCAGCAGTCGGGAAGCGGCGCAAGCTGGAGCGAATACGACGATTACGGTTGGTCATAAGCCTTGAAGCGCCGTAGTCTGGCCGCTGTTTTCGCGGGACTTGTGGCATTTCTGCTGGCCTTGGCTCTTATAATATACTTTGACCCTTTCAAAAGTATTCTTGACAAGGTCTTTGTACTTCAGGAGGAGCCTCCTCTCAGCAATGTGGAATATATTTCCATTTGGCACAACGATGAGGAAACGGCTGAACTGCCCAAGCTTAAAGCTATGACAGACAGGTACTTTGAGTGTTTTTACTCCGCGCTGGGAGATAAAGAGTTTGAGGGCGAGCGTGTAATGGAAAGCTTTTATGCGGACAGCTGCGCTGACAGCATCTATGATCTGGCAGCGCTGTCCTCCTGCGCTTACCGGCTTTCCTCCTCAAATATAGACCTTACCCTGAACAGCGTAAGGGTACACATATGGCTTGACAGCGTAATTAAAATCAACAAAGACGGATACATCTTTACCTTAAAGCAAAGCGCGGAGCTTGTACACAAAGCCTTAAAGGGCATTGGAAGCGGAGAGGGCATCTATTCCCACACCTTTATTTTTGAACGCATAGGCGGCAATTGGTACTTATCCCTTCACGAAGCCGACGGCGGCGCGTGGAAATACGCGGTGAACGCAATGAACGAGCTTTGCGGCACTTCCGGCCCGTCATATTCCGACCTTTACAATTCATACCCGGCTTTTTTAAGACAGCTTGACAAAGACGCAAAAAGCAATGCCGAGCTTATAAGAACAAGCGGCTATAACAGCGAATTCCCCTACGCCGAGATCGAGTACAACCGCGAGGCGGCGGCGGAATATGCGATTCGCTGGTCATCGGTGCTGAATGAAGCCCGAAACATCGAGCTGTGGGACGATTACAAAAACGACAGCGGAAATTTCATTTCCCAGTGTATTTACAGCGGCATAAAGCGAATGGATACAAAAGGGATTTACATTTGGAAATGGTTTGACGGCAATGTCAACTATAATGATGAAAACAAGGGCTGCTCTATGTCGTGGACGGAGGGAGACAATTTTTGGCTGTACTGCACGGGAAACGACAGGCGGGGACTGTGCACCTACACCGACATTGCGGGCGGACAGCTTGAAAAGGGAGATATTGTCCAGCTGCTTACGGCGGGAAGCGTTGGTTCTCAGGTCATAATTACAGATATTGTAACGGATATAAACGGAAGAAAGCTTGATTTTTTGGTAAGCGGACACGACAGCGATCTGGTCAGTTATCCTCTCAGCGCATTGCATTGCAGCGAAATGAGATTTATTAAAATTTTAGGGTACAACGAGGATTGACAAAAGTCTCCTGCTTTGATATAATAAAATAAATAGCCTTTGCCGCGGCAGGCTTTTCCGACAAAAACGGCAAATGAGCAATAGAGAGAGAAAAAAGATAAAAGAAAGAATTAAAATGCCGTAAAGCTTTTCGGTTATTTTTTACGCCGAAGCGTTCTAAAAAAAAGTGCAAAAAGAATCTTTCAGGGAGAGAACTAAATCAGGAAAAATATGAATAACAAAATTAAAAGGGAGCTGTTCAGCGTACCCAACATTCTGACATACTTCCGTATACTTTTGATCCCCGCGTTTGTTATATTTTATTTAAACTCCGCTCACAATTTCACTTGCTATCTTGCATCGATCATGGTGCTGGCGGCATCGGGCATTACGGACGTACTTGATGGAAAAATCGCAAGAAAATACGATCAGATAACCGAGTTGGGAAAGCTGCTTGACCCTGTTGCGGATAAGCTTACGCAATGCGCTATCTTAGCTTGTCTGGTGCTGAGGTATAAGCTGTTTATATTGGTGCTTGTTATACTTATAATAAAGGAAATAACAATGGCGGTGCTGGCTCTCGTTTTTTACCGCATCGGGCGCAGACTTAAGGGAGCGCATTGGTACGGAAAGATAGCCACAACTTCCTTTTATCTTATAACCATTTTTCTTTTACTTATGCCCCCCGGCAAGAAAGTGCCCGAAGAGCTTTCCACCGTTCTTATACTTTTAAGCGGCGCATTTATGCTGTTTGCCTTTATTATGTATATAAGAGTTTATATTATTATGTGGAAGGATCACAAGGAAAATAAACCCAATAAAAGATATTGAGCTTATTTTCGGTCAGACAAAGGCTTCGAAAACAGTTTACCGCAGCTTTGTGCAGCAACGCGAAAGGACTTGGAACAATTATGTTTAGTTTTTTTAAAAGCACTCCGCCTGTGAATGACAAAACTTTTACAATAGATATAACCGCAAACGGCGTCAAGGTAAACGGAAAAAAGAAATTTTCCCTGCCTGCGGATATAAAAAAGCTTTCTAAAATTTTCGGAAATCCGAGGGCCGTCGCCTTTGATACCAAACGCGAGGACAAGGAATTTCTTGAAGCCATGCACGGAAAAAACACCGTTACCAACCGCGTCAACTACTCGTGGGACAATTTGGGCGTATACGCCTATACGCAAAACGGCAAGACTGCGACCTGTTTCGGTATACGCGTAGGAGAAAATGTCAACATGTACCCTCACATGCCGAAAGTACCTTGTCATGGTATTGTTACCGTCAACGGCGCGCCGTGGCTTGCGGCATTAAAACGCGGCGAGGATACCATGGTGTTTTTGCGGATAAGAGTCGGAGCTTATGGAGTCATTGCCGAATATACCGATGAGGATATTGATCCTCAGCAGCGTACAGAAAAGGATTTCACCGAGATCGAAATTCAAAAATAAACGGGTTTGACGGCTTTTGGCGAAACGCAGCGACAGCGATAAATAAAGATAAATAAAAAAGTAAAGAAAGTTAAAGAAATTTTTAAAAAAGGTATTGACATTTT
>JAAVIG010000200.1 GCA_014796735.1 Oscillospiraceae bacterium | reverse complement strand
GGAGTTCGAATCCATTTTTGTGTCGAAAATATCTATGGAAGATCAATCCCGCTTTTGGCAAGATTTATGCCCACAAATGGCTTTGCACAGCCGTTTGTGGGCATAATATCTTTTTTGTCAGTCAATCATGGTGACCCGTACGGGAATCGAAAATCCTTTTCCACTTTTTCCAACTTTTTGTAAAAAGCAAAAAAACGCATAACAAAGCCAAATTCAGCAAATCACAACAATTGAAATTTTTCTATTTTTCCCGCCTTTTTTGTAACATTAGCGGACAAATAGCGGACAACTTTTGACATATCCTCTGTACGAATAAAATCAACATTTCGCGAAATATTTACAAAAAATTATAATCGGGCTGTAAAAAACTCCCCCAAAAAAAGAACTGCAATCAGATCTGAAAATGGTTGGATTGCAGTCTTTTTTGTGATATAATTTGTTTAAAATGATTATTACACTTTGCCCAACAAGGTATTGAATTATGAATTTTTTTATGATAAAATGATCTAAAACATATGTAAAGGTGATACATTATGGGAACAGAACAGAAAACTCATTTTAAAGTTGATAAATCCAAATGTATTCGGTGTGAAAAATGTATCAATGTTATGCTCCGGCATGGTAATCGAGTTTGGGCAGGACGGTTACCCGGAAATGAAACCCTTTGAACGATATGGCTGGAGAGGCTGTTGGCGGTGCGAGCATTGTCTCGCAGTCTGTCCTGTTGGGGCAATCTCCATCTTTGATAAAAAACCGGAGAATTCCTTGTTACCGCCGCCGGCTGAGATGGGCGATTATATGGAACGGCTGGTCGTCAATCGCCGTTCTTGCAGAAGATATTTGGATAAAAATGTTGATCCGAAAATCACAAGCCAGATCATAAGCGCAATGGCAGCTGCCCCGACAGGCGGTAATTGCGGTTGGACGGAATACACGATTATAGATGACAAAGAAAGAGTAAAGCAGATATGGAATGTTGCTTACTCCGATATGGAGAGTGCTGCAAAACAGCATATCTACACATCAAGTTTCAGCGACTTTTATTATACGAAAATGAAGCAGTCCGAAAAAACAGTCAGAAAAGACGATCTGCTGTTTTGCGGTGCACCCCATCTTTTCATAGCCCATGAGAAATGTACAGGCAAATGGACAGAGGACTCCAAAGTGAATTGCAACATTGCAACTGCCTATTTTGAACTGCTTGCAAACGCCTTTGGTCTTGGAACAATTATTATGAGCTATTCCGCTGATGTCCTGCAGGAACTTTCTCCAAAAGCCAGGGCAATGCTTGATATACCGCAGGATCACTACATGAATCTGATCGTTGGCTTTGGCTATTCGGAAATCGAGTATGCAAGAGGCGTACAAAAAGAAAAGGGCAACAAGGTACATCGTTATATGCAGGAGAAGAAGTGATGGAGCGGGAACTGATGTGGATTTGTGCCATCGTCACGGAGGAATTTTGGGAGAATGTAACTCGACTTTGCCTTACGGAAAATAAAATTATTGGCTTGCCGGAAAATGTCTTCAAGCTGCCCCTCCATATCTCACTAAAAAAGAGCTTTTACACCGATGCTTTCGATTCCGCAAAAGGCGATATACTGAAAATAATGAACAGCATTGGACAATTCCGCTGTCATATTGACAGAACCTGTCTGCACTGGGGCGTGCTTTGGCTGTCACTCATGAATGACGGTCATCTGCGTTATTTGCATGAAGAACTTGACTGTATGCTTCAGGCAAAATAATATGTAAATATGATCGTATTTTTCGACCTCATATCAGCCCTGTTCACCCATGGTATGCGAGGGCAAATGAGGACGATGTACGACAGACTGAAAGAAATTGAAATCAACCGATTTGTGGTTGGCTCGTCCGGGCATAAAGATACTTAATACAACTTGAAAGAAGGAAAGCGTCAAAATGAAAGTTCTATTGGTAAATGGAAGCTCTCATAAAACGGGGAATACTTATCAAATGCTGCAAATCATTGCCGAATGCTTAAGCAGAAATGGAATTGAGAGTGAAATCTTTCAGCTGGGAACAGATAAAGTGCATGGCTGTATCGGCTGCAATGGCTGTAAAACCACTTCCCGGTGTCTCTTTGCGGATGACTGTTGCAATGAACTTATTGATGCAATGATAAACGCAGACGGTGTTGTGATTGGGTCACCTGTTTATTTTGCAGGTCCGAATGGTGCACTGTGTGCCGTTTTGGACAGAGTATTCTTCGCCGGAGCAGAAAACGGCAGGTTGTTTGCACATAAACCTGCTGCCGCCGTTGTCAGCTGCTATCGTGCTGGTTCTACTGCTGCGTTGGATCGTCTGAATAAATATTTTACTTTCAGCGAGATGCCTATTGTCAGCAGCAACTACTGGAATATGATCATCGACCAACATTCTAACAGAGTACAGCGGGACAAAGAGGGACAGGAAATACTTTGTACGTTGGCAGCCAATATGTCCCGTATGCTGCACCAAATTGAAAGCCTTTCTGAAAAGGAATGAGATGCAGCAAAAACAGTTATTGGAAGATTGAAAGACCAAAAAAACGAAATTGATATCTGGAAGCTAAGGTAATTGTATGCATGATATATGGAATCCATGGCATGGCTGCGTAAAATGCAGCGAAGGCTGCCAACATTGCTATATGTTTTTCCTTGATCGCATCCGTGATCGCAACGGCACCGATATTTATAAAACCAAATCTGGATTTACTTATCCCATCCAAAAGAACAAAAGCGGCGATTATAAAATTCAAAGCGGTGAGCTGATCCGTGTTTGTATGTCCTCGGATTTCTTTCTGGAGGAAGCGGACGAATGGCGTAACGAGACATGGGAGTTTATGCGGGAACGCAGCGACGTGAAGTTCTTTCTGCTCACAAAACGCCCGCAAAGAGTAAAGGACTGCTTGCCGACTGATTGGGGCGACGGATGGGAGAACGTTTTTTTCAATGTGACTTGCGAAAATCAGTACCGAGCCGATGAGCGTATCCCGATTCTGCTTGATTTGCCGTTTAAGCACAAAGGTATTATGTGCGCGCCCTTTATTGGTGCGGTCAGCATTGAAAAATATCTTGGTGATGGGCAAATTGAACAAGTAATTTGCGGTGGAGAAAATTATGATGGGACAAGACCATGTAATTTTGAATGGGTGAAAAATCTGCGGGCGGAATGTGTTGCTCACGACATAACATTTTGCTTTATCGAAACGGGGACTGTTTTTATCAAAGACGGGAAGCGCTATTATTTACCGAACAAACAGATACAAAGTGAAATGGCATATAAGTCTGGTATGAACTACGCGGGCAAGCCGATCAAATGGAAGCTAATGGATCACTTCGGCATGGAAATGCATCAAGAACACTTGTATGTGCCGCACTATCGTAAAAACTGCGAGCATTGCGGAAGTAAACTGATCTGCAACGGTTGTTCCGATTGCGGAAGATGTGAGAAACAGAAGAGGTTGTAAAAAACACAGCCTCTTTTTCTGTTTTCAGAAAAGTCGCGCTTGCTTGAACAGGTAATACCAAACCCTTTTAAACTATGGATAAAATCCATAGTTTAAAAGGGTTTGGTATTATACATCATACTCTTAAAATTTTACACAAATTTTTCAAGCAACTGTTCCGATGTAATAACCTTGACTGCCGTTTCGGACTTGATAAATCCCTCGTCACGAGACACAATATAATCCGCCCCAATTTTTTGAGCGCATACCGCAATTATTGCGTCCTCAAAATCATTCATAGGCAGCGAAAGCGCATCGACACAATCCACTGGGTCAATCCCAATTATATCCAATATTAAAAGCAGCTTTTGTACCATTGCTTTGGCTTTATCTGCACCATGAGCCTTACGCAGAACATAAAAAATGTCGGTCAAGCTGTTTGCGCTTACAAATCCGTCTATTTTCTTTATAGACGCAAGCCGCAGAATCTGTTGAGCATTTACTTCAAATTGTGGGTTGGGTTTTAAAGCGTCAATAATCACATTGTTGTCAACCACAACTTTCATCACAGCAACCCTCTCTCTTTCAAACGTTCCTCAACGTCTGCGTCATAAACGGTATTATCCGGAACGGACGGCGTTGTTTTGACGATCTGCATTAGTTCATCAAAAGCGTTCAATCTTTCCAGTTTTGCTGCATTCTCCTCAGATACAATTCTGCCAAGCCGCTGCCCGTGACGTGTAACAATAACCTCACAGGTTTTGGCAAGGTTAAAATACTTTGCGGGATTGGTCTTTAATTCGGATAGCTGAATATACATAATGCACCCTCCTTTTGGGTTGTTCATGTCGCATATTTATTATATCATATTTAGACCTAAATTTCAATAGATTTTGACCTATTTTTGTTTCTTTCCAGCCTATCATTAACTCATACTACATTGACTCAACTTTTCACATCAAGTAAAGCATAATATTCAAAAGATGTATCAAAAAACAAACAAATATTCAGAAATATATCGAATTTATATCAGAAATATTCTTTTATAGTTTGATATTTTTCTGTAAAAATACTAAATAGCAACCGACCCACTGGTCGTAGGAATTACATTATTTTTAACTTTTACAAACCTGAACACCCTATGTTTTACACAAGTTTTATTGTATGTACAATGAAAAAAATAAATTGATATTATGCTAATCCATCATAAAGACCACTGTTCACAATTTCATTTAATGCCATAACAGCCGTATCATAAGAAATAGACTCAAAAAGCAAAGCAGAAGTTACTTTCTCATAGTCATTGCGATATACTTGTTTTTCTATGATCTCCAGCAGCACTTGTTTAATATTAACACCCTCCTGAACAGACAAACTTCTGCTATGAGGTCTGCGTTCCTCGGCTACTTGAACAACAAGATGCCTTAATTTCTCATCAACCGAAACAATCGAGGATAGCTTATAAATGTCATAAATATGCCTTGAATGTTCCGAAATCTCTCCCGCAAGATAATAGTCGGCTAATGCATAGAGTTTGTCTATCATTGTTCTCTCAGCAGCTTGAACATTTAACTCAAATGGCAGCAAATCATATTGTATTGCAAAATCATCATATCCGTTAGCTTTGAGATAATCGTAAATAAAGCTTCCCGCTTGC
>JAAVIG010000199.1 GCA_014796735.1 Oscillospiraceae bacterium | reverse complement strand
TCGCGCTAAATTGTAATCCTGAGGAACGCCCTGTCCGTTTTTATACAGCAGCCCAAGATTGAACATAGCGCCGCTGTCCCCATTTTCAGCGGCTTTCTCCCACCATTGCCGCGCTAAATTATAATCCTGAGGAACACCCTGTCCGTTTTCGTACAGCAGTCCAAGTTTGTTCATAGCACCACTGTGCCCCATTTCGGCGGCTTTCTCATACCATTGCCGCGCTAAATTGTAATCCTGAGGAACGCCCTGTCCGTTGTCGTACAGCACTCCAAGGCTGTTCATAGCGCCGCTGTTCCCCATTTCGGCGGCTTTCTCATACCATTGCCGCGCTAAATTGTAATCCTGAGGAACACCCTGTCCGTTTTTATACAGCAGTCCAATATTGAACATAGCGTAGCTGTTCCCCTTTTCGGCGGCTTTTTCATACCATTGCCGCGCTAAATTGTAATCCAGAGGAACGCCATTTCCAGTGTGATATATCACCCCAAGACTGAACATAGCTTTGCTGTTCCCCTTTTCGACGGCTTTCTCATACCATTGCCGCGCTGAATTGTAATCCTGAGGAACTCCATATCCATAATAGTACATCCGCCCCAAATTAACGAATTGCCCTTGTTCATTATCCGCGTCAGAGCTGTCCTGCACAGCAGCGCCGCCCTCGTTGCCCGACAAAACGCTGAGCTTTTTAACGGCCAAACGGTGAAGATTATCCTTCGGGGATTCGCTGTGATATTTTTTGTCGCCGCGAGGAAGCTGCGTATCGTCCATTCCGCTGTCTATATAATTTTTTAATTCCTCGGCTGCGGGGAAAAGATACGGCTTGACTTGGCAGATATTTTTAATGCAGTCGAAGTAATAAACGGTATTGTCGTCCAGCGCAGTCATGCTCACATTGTCTATCAGATAACCCGCGTCGGAGTCATTCATGCCGAAGACAAAGCGTTCCGTGAATTTTGCCAGAACATTGCTGCCGTAGTGCATATTTTCGCGTACCGTTTGATAATCCGTACAGGAAATAATGAAATGTATTCCATAGGCGGAGCCTTCATTGACCAGCCTGGAAAATTTTTCCGTCAACCCGTCCTTATTTCCCGAGCCTGCGCCCGTGAAGTCAAAAAAGCTGTCGGAGCCGTTATCCTGCGTATCCTCAGCCGCGTCGGTATATTCGCTCTCATCAACGAAATCCCCCTTCAGCAGCTTCTTGAACAGATCGATATATTGAAGATTTCTGAGCATAACGAATATTGCCCCGCTGCTCTTTTCTTTTTTTCTTTTCTTGAACTGCTCGTATATTTCGTTCAAATGCTCTACAATATCGCTGTTATTCTGCGCCGACCTGAATTGACCGTCAAAGCGCTGATATTGCAGACAAAACGGCATAAACGCTTCCTCGTCCACAAGCGCGTCGCCGTCTGTAAAATAAACGTTTGCCTTGCCGCTTTTAAGTGTGCCGAGCATAAACTCGTTGAAAATATTATCCGCCATTTTCTCGTCGGCGCCGCAGATAAGGACGTTGTGATTTCTCTTTTTATCGAATACGATCTTCAGCGGCGGGGCTACTTTTATCAGCTCGCCGACCTCTGCGGAAACATTCGCTTGTTCCTTGTCCTCGCCTTGATTTTCCGCATACCTGTCAAAAAGCTTTTTAACTCTGTTTCCTTCAAAGGTTTGCATTGTATATTTGCAGGCGGTGAACTCTTCCTCTATAATTTGGAGGCAGTTATCCCTGAAATCGTCATCGCAATAAGCGACCCTGAAGCCGATATTTTCTTTTTCGGTACATTCGGGATTGATGACCGCCGTTCCCGTGGGTCCCTTCATCAATTCCAGCGCTTTTTGGGAATTATCCCTGAACATGAATCTTGCATCGTTTTCGCCGCATTTCATTCCGATACGAATTCTCATCTGCTCGATAACACCGGCGGAAAGACTCAATTCCGAAATGATAGCCGTTGACTGAGTAGCCATAATAAGGTGTATGCCGAAAGAACGTCCTTCGGTAACTATCCTTTTTGCAAGCTCGGCG
This sequence comes from Oscillospiraceae bacterium, assembly GCA_014796735.1. GTDB lineage: Bacteria > Bacillota > Clostridia > Oscillospirales > Ruminococcaceae > Ruminiclostridium_E. The sequence goes on along the minus strand of JAAVIG010000199.1, from coordinate 10,533 downwards.
CAGTTACGGGCAACCTCTCTGTTCTGCGATTCGTTGAATAAAACCTGAAATTCGTCTATTACTACAAGGATCCTGGGCATGGCTTCACCCGTTGCTTTTTTATATTCTTTGAGACTTGCCGCGCCGACGCTTTTAAATTTGCCTCCACGCTCGGTCATTTCCGTGACAAGATTTTCGAGAATGCTCTCGCCGAATTCCTGCTTAGCGTCAAGCGCCAGCAGCTTTATATGGGGAAGTCTGTATTTTTCGTATATCTTAAATTCCGTACCGCTCTTAAAGTCCATAAGGTAAAGATTCAGCTCATCGGGATTATAGTGCAGCATAGCGCTCAGTATAAGGGTGTGTAAAAGCGACGATTTGCCCGAGCCTGTAGCGCCCGCTATCAGCGAGTGATGCGATGACCCCTTGCCCAGCTTAAGCTGAATCCGATTTCCGCCATCGCCGATACCTAAAGGTATTTCGAGCAAGTCCTCGCTGCTTCTTTCAAACAAGCCGCTGTCCAAAATGATGCGGAGAGGCAGCTTGCTATTGCTGAGGGCTTTTACTTTATCCAAATACTTTTCGATAAAGTCTTCCGCAGCCGATTCGGAGATATGTATATCGCTTTCAACGGGGTTTGTTAAATTCCAATAGAAGCACCTTTGCTCCTTTATTTCAAAAACATCCGAGTTTTTTCTTATCAAATCAATAACGGGATCCAAATTTTCGTATTCGGAATATTTGATGTTTCGATTGAAGTTTACAACCGTGTATATTCCGCATTTACCGCCGTTTTTCAGAATACTGAGCAGGCTGTTTGCACTATCCGAACCGAACCCCGAAGGGAAGTCGTTTATCACAATAAGGTGGATATTTTCTTCTTTCAAAGGATTTTGTCTGTTGTATTCTATTATTGAGTCAAAATTTGTTCCGAGTTTAAATTGTATGCGCTCGTCGATCATCTCGCCGTATTTTTTCAGCCGCCCGTTTACGGATTCCTTGTCGGTGAATATTTTCCCATCGAACGCCTCAGGGACTTTTTTATTAAATTCAAGGAAAGGGGTTATACTTCCGCCTCTTTTTTCACAGTCAAACACGCTTATATTAAGCTTTGCGGCGGGAATGCCCGATAAAAAGCTCCACATAATATTATGAGTGAATTTTTGACACTCCGCCAGCCCGCTCTCGTCACACTCAACAAATATGCCCGATGTATTGAGCAAATCCGCATACACCGGCAGGGAAAGCTCATTCTGACCGCAAGAAAACAGCTCTTTCAGCTTATCGGACTCCATACTGTTGAAAAATTCGTTGGGATACAGAGACGTTCCTATTGCTATATATCTTGGAAACATAACGTTTGATTCAGATACAGGCAGCTGCCCGCTGTCTCTTGCCTGCATCTCTTTTTGTACGGCTTCGGGTTTAGCCGAGTTTGAATCTGCGAATAAAGAATACAGTCTCAAAAGCGAATCGCGGGTTATATTTCTTTCATCAAACTTGATCATTTCGTTTGCCATAATTACTTTTACGCACCTTCCTTAAAATTTGACATTCTCGTATGCCTGTAAAGCACGGATCATCGCTTCGAGCTTCGGAACGGCTTCTTCAAGCGTACACCTGGGGGAATCCGTAAGCTTGGCAATTTGACGCACCAGATCCCGATATTGCATTCCTTGGACGTCGTTCCAGCCGGACACCGCCGCCATGGTATTCCTAAGCTGATCCTGTATTGCCGTAATGCCTTTTATGGTCTTTTGCAGCGTTATTTTCATATCGCTGACTGTTCTTGATGATGAACTGATTTGCATAATACTTCCTCCGAATCAAAGATTTTCGTTTTCGTACTGTTCGATTGCTTTCAAAAGCATACGCAGCTTGTCCAAACATTCCTGCAGCTCCGACAGAGGTCGGTTGAGCGCAGTTGTGCAATCGTGAACCACCTCGCCAAGCTGCCTGTATTTAACATCGTTCCAACCGCTGCCTGCCATGCGGTATTGTTTTTCCAAATAGTCGGCGGCGTCTTCATAATGTTTGATCGTGCGCTCGCAAAGAATTATTGATTTTTCCACGGCGCTTTTTTCAACAGAAACTTTGGCCATAATTTTCCTCCACTATTACAAATCGGTATTCATATATTCTTCCAAACAATCAATACATAAAGCAACGCTTGAAGCATTTGTGCCGCTTTCTTCTGAGGTGTGGAAACAAAACTTATTGATTTCGGATCTCAAACTCGATGAAACTCCTACCACATCGGAAAAAGCACTGTTCATTCTCCTGATCTTGTCTTGTGTCCAAAAAAGTTTATCTGTTACTTTCTTCAGGTCACGCATTATCCCATGATATTCCGACCAATAAAAATCCAGCTCCCTTTGATGAGATAAAAGCTCGGATTCAAGAGAAGAGATTAAACTTGAAATTTCTTTTGCTTCTTCCTGTTCTGTTGGATCGTTACGGGAAATGGAAGACAATTTACTTTCCAGTGATGAAATTTCGCTTCTTGTACTATTGATACGGCTTTCACAAATATTAATTGATCTTTCGGAACTTGTAAGCGACATATCCAAATTGTTTTTTTCCTGTTCAAGATTTCTCAATTTGCTTTCTACATTGCGGATCTCATTTTCACAAGCAACATTCAGAGAATTTATATCGGCCGATACGTTTTTGGGGAATGCCTCAATATTGTTCAGGAATTTCTTCAGTGCGGAATACACATCTGCAAGTGCAGTCAGGGATACATTTACTTCACTCATTACCATTCCTCCGAGCAAATGTTCATAAAGCGCATTATGACACCATGTAATTGCTCGCTTTCCCGAATTATTCCCCTGGACTCGGACGCTATGCGAGATACGCTGTTCCTAAGCTCGAAATATTTTGAATCATTCCACAAGCAACCGGCGGCATTGATTTTTTTGCTGAACTCATTGAGACATTCCTTAAAATCCGATATATCTCTTTCAATGGACATTTGACTGTGATGAACACTCATTATCCCGACCCTCCGTAAATCGTTTTTGCATGAATTTTTAAAATAAAATCAAAACGGGGATTGCTCCTTATACTAATCCCTTTTTAAACTGCCGAGTTGTAAACAGTTTAAAAAGGGATTAGTATTAAATACAATTTCTTGTAAATTATACCATAATAATACAAAATAATCAAGCATTTTTATGCACTTTGAATTGTTTTAATACCCGTGTTATGGATAATAGCGCGGGCATATGACGGTATAGGGCTTAGAGATTGATGAAGCAGCATATAGTAGAAGTAATAGCTTTCGTAGCTATCGCCGAACAATTTCTTGATATCCGAGCCGCAGCCGCGCATGGACCCATACAAGGTTATTTGCCAGCGTGAACGGATCCTGCTGCCATAAATATCACACTTCTTTGTAAATGTCGGTCGCGAGACCGAAATCAATTGCTTCCTCTGCGGAGAAAAAGCTGTCCTCCGCGGTCGCCTTGTACACCGTTTTGAGCGGCTTACCCGTCCGCTCGGCGATGATTCCGGCGGTGATCTCCCTCACCTTGTTGAGCTTATCCACCTCTCTCTGAATCTCATGCGGCTTCTTGCCGCCCACATTAAACGATGAGTAAGACGGGTCGTGGATCATGATCCTTGTGTGGGGGAGCATTTCACGCTTCTCTCCCGCAAGAAACAGGATCGCGCCCATGCTCGCCGCATCGCCGATGCAGACCGTTTTTACGGGCGACCTCATCAGCATGATGTAGTCGTATACCGCCAGTCCGCTTTGCACTACTCCGCCGGGGCTGTTGATGTACAGCGTTATTTCCTCGCCGGGGGCGCTGCGTTCAAGATACATGAGCTGCTTGATCAGCTCGTTGGAGGTTCTGTCGTTCACCTCGTCCACGAGAAAAATTTCACGGCTTCCGAGAAGCTCGTCCTCGATCGGGATGCGGTCGTAGCCTCTGGAAGATTCCTTTAAAATATTTGCCATAGTAATTTCTCCTTTTTGAATGATTCCAACCTTTCCCTCACCCCTGTTTGTATTATATCAGGTCTTGAAAATCTTCCGTCAATTTCACGGAGCTTTTACGATCTCTTTTGGGATCTCTCTGACAGTTCCTATTATATCTAATACTAATTTCCAATCAAAGTATAGACAAATTATGCTGTTGATTGGAAATAGTGATTAGAGTGTAATTGAAAATAAAAAATAGGGGCTGTAAAAAAATAGTCCCTTATATTTTATGCTTTCAGGCAACTTGTGCTGATTTAAGGTTCTCTTTAAAATTACTTGAAAAATTGGGTAATTTTAAAATGTTTACTATCCGACTGAGTTTAGAGTTTTTGCTTGAAAAATTGGGCAAAAACTCTAAGAACATGTTCCAATAGGATTGGCGCACGTCTTTCCGGCGAAATTTTCCGTGCTCTGCGTCAGAAAAGCTTGAAATACGTCAAGTATTCCTGCGCTTTTCTTCCTTGATCACGAAAAATTTCTCTCGAAAATCCGCACACCACTTCTATTGGAACAAGTTCTAAACTCGGTCGATTTTTGAAATTCGTGCTATCAGGACAGTTGTGCGAGTGAAAATTCGCTCTTAGAGATCATGTGCTGTTTTTTTACAGCCCCTTTATATTTATTCATCTTCTTTTATTTTCTTAATGCCCTCGATTTCCAGTTCGCTGTATTTGCGTTTTATTTCTTCTCGTCCGCTGTTTTTGATGGAAAGCGAGTCAAAGAAGCGGGATCCGAAACATTCGTCAACGTTTTCGGGAAGTGTATCGCCGTTATGCTCGGAATATCCGTTGAAATACTCTCCCGTTTCAATGCCTCTTTTTATTTTCTTAAAGGCATCACGAGCGCTGCTGCATATTGTATATTCCGCATCGATCGGAATAAACGGATCATCTGCCTCATAAGCCGCAGAGAACACCAACACGCATACCTTGGCTTCATCCATATTTAAAATATCATTTCCGATTATGTAAACGCCCGCTCCCGAATCCTTGTCGATATACAGCGGAATAAAATACTCTGACCTTTTGCCGTCCCTGCGGATTATCTTATACAGAGTCTCGCATTTTTCTATATAGTCATCGCTTATATTCGATGCGCCTGCAAAGGATACCGATTTTGTATACATATTGAATTCATGGAGCATTTCGATCATGTCAATGCGTGTGCCTTTTGAGTAATCGATCTTGTGCTTTTTAAGCTTGGCTTTTCCATTGTGGATAAAATCGTCTGCCGAGTCCTTTAGAAGTCTGTCTCCAAGCTGATCCAGCGCTGCGTCGGGGTCGGCGTCAAAAAGCTTCTCGCGCATTTTTACGCCGCCGTTCAGCTCGAAAAAAATGTCACGGTATTTTTCTTTAGTAATTGTTTTATTCTCACAGGCAAAATACGCACCCTTTAAACGAGTGTATTTATCAGATGCGGAAAAAAGCAGTTCCTCATCAGCGGAGATCTGCCGTGCGTCGGCTTCCTTTTTCGACTTAAGGTATTGATACAAAAAGCTTTCTCTCACCTTTTTATCGGCATTGGAAATTTTTTCACCCTCTTCTTTTTTGACGGCTCTCCTGTCTTTTTCGCCCTCCGACATTTCTCTGTAATCGCTTTCAAGCTGCTGATAAAAGCTAAAAATATCCACTACGCTCATTTTCTTCCTCCCCTCTCGATCTCCTTTTCGATACGGCTTTTGGTTCTGTCAATGTAATAGCTTATCATGCCGTAATCGTTGCCCAGCGAGAATGCCGAAATTCTGTGTTCATACAAAAAAGTATCCACCATATTCCGTATATCCTCCGCAAAATACCTGCGGTCGGGACTTTCAAAATACAGCGACAGAAACTGTACAAAATTTTGGATAAGGGTTTCTCCTTCAAAAACGATCTCGTCTTTCCACTTCGCCTCAACTGCATACAGCTCTTCTTGAGCTCTGCCCTGTTCACGGGCTCTGATCTCCTCGTCGGTAAAATTTTTCAGCATTTTGCTGTCATCATATGTTTCGTCCTCACCGAGGGAATCTAATGCTTCATCTATCAGTCTGTCCCGTTCATGCCTTAAAGCAAACCCGCCGTTCTCTTCGTCATCGTAATGTGTGAAAGAGGGGAGTTCTACGTTCAAGGGAACTGTGGGTTTTTCCGCTCCATTTTCGTAATCCTCACGAAATTTGCGCATTGCTTCATCGGCAAAACATTCTATAAATGTCGGATAGTTGAGTAATTCGAGAGAACGCTTTACTTCAATACAAAATTCGGAATCTGTTTCCGGCATAGCAGGACCGATATCGAAACTAAAATTGCGGAGTATTGGGTCATTCATGGACTTGCGTCTGTGCTCGTCTCGCATGTCGCAGGCGGTGCGGTAGGCACGGTAGCATTCCTTCATGTATGAGTCCATGCTGTTGCAGCCGACAATCTCCACCTTCTCGGCACGGTTCACAATATCCTCAAAAACGGACGAAATGCGCCAATTTATCACCTTGTAGTCACGGCGGGAGTGTTCCATGTCAAGGCTCAATATTGCGCAATAAAGAAAGCTTTCATACATTTCCAAGGTTTTCCCGCTAAGGGTGCGGTGCGGGTTAAACTTGATATATCGCTGAAACGCTCCGAGCATTTCCGAAATGAACTGTTCGGTTTTCTCCTTGGTGACTTTTTCCTTCTCGTTGGAGATAAGGGGCAGATAGCTTTCCCCCCTTCCGGTGACAAGATGCTCCAGCTCTTTCAGCCTGTCTTGAAGCACCTTGCGTCTGTAACGCATTTTATCCCTTTGATTTTCGGTTATTTCATGTATCATTGTTTTTCTCCTTTCTTGATGAAAAAGCATATTGACGGCGGCATGGATTCGCACCGACGGGAAAGCCCCCTCGTTTGCGGGACGGGGGCGAGACGATTCTTTTAATCGTCAGGATTATCGTTAGAATCATCGTCAAATTCATCATCAGGCTCATCATCAATTTCCAATTTATCGTAATCGATGTTAATCTCAAGGTCAAATCCAAAATTATTAGGATTATAATCCAATTCGAGGCCAAGCTCCTGGCAAAATTCGGCTACGTTTGCATACGCTTTTCCCTTGTAGACAATCTCGCGAAGGCAGTCACAGCGTCTAAAAATACTGGGATTGATTTCGTTTACGCCATCGGGGATCGTGAGGGACTGAAGAATTTCGCATTTATAAAAAGCATATTCTCCTATTTTGACCAAGTTGTTGGGGAGTGTGATGGATTTAAGATGGTTGCAGAACGCAAAAGCGTCCTCTCCGATTTTGGTCACGCCGTCCGGGATCGCTGCCGATTTCAGACCTTGACAGTCGTAAAAAGCCCAATTTCCGATCTCGGTCACACTTCCGGGAATTGTAACGGATTGAAGTTTTGAACATTCGCAAAAAGCGCCGTTTCCGATTTTAACAACGCTGCCGGGGATCGTGATCGATTTCAAGGAACCACACTTGAAAAAAGCGTCTTCTCCGATTTCGATCACTCCGTTAGGGATCACAATTTTGGTCGCCTCCGCGATGCACTTCGTAACCACACCGTTTTCAATTGTCAGGTAAAGTTCAGAATTGTCCATAAATAAAATCCTCCATTATACATTTTAAAATTTTATCACAGAATTCGCCATACGTCAACATTTTGAATCCTCGTAAGCAAGGTGACGTTTAAAGCGGTACATTCCAAGCACGGCGAACGGCTCGATCAGGAGGCGGTACAGCCTGTCGATCGCGGTGTTGATCCCTTTGAACGCGTTTAAAACGCTTTCCTCGGTCACTGTCTCGTCAAGCAGCGAACGAAACCCCCGGGAAAGCTCCGCCTGATCGGCTTTCGCCTTTAACGCCTCCGGCGAGTAATCCTCAGGCAGCAGAAGCAGGCCATTCGTCAATCTGCCGAAACCGTAAGTGTTGTTCTCAAAGTCGAGCTTTTGGCCTTCGGGCAGCTCCTTGGCGGCTGAGAGGAAATATCCGTAGGGATCATATTCGATCAGCTGTTCCCTCGCCTCGATCTCTTCCCGCTCCGCCCTGCTGCTGGGCTCTTCATCGGCATAGGGCTCCTCCTCGGTAACGAACAGCACCGGAATAATACCGGCGGGCTCCTCCCCGATGGACGTTTCACCGTTGGATTCCTCCTGCAAGGAATCGTTTTCTTCGCAGTCCTCCTCATAGTCTGCTCTGTAATTCATCTCGCTGACAGCGTAAAAGTAGTCATTTTCGAGATATTCTTTCCGCATTTCCCGCTCCTGCTCGTAATATCTGATCCAGGCATCGCATTCGATGCCGCACCGGATAATGTGAGAAGCGAGGTCAAGCTCCGCGCGCGCCTCGCGGCACTGATCCAGAATGCTTCCGATCGCGCTGCGGAGCGGCTTGGAGAGGTCGAAGCTTTCCAAAAACTCCTTTTTCAGTTTGCGGTACTGTTCGATGTGGGCAGTATCCACGGTTCCGTCTTTGTTGAAGCTTATGTCGATGAGCGCGTCCAGATAATCGCCAAGCGTCATTTTCAGATCATAACAGGTCAGCGGTCTTAAGTTTTCGCGCTCAAATCTGTCGGGAACCGTCGCAAGCATGAATGCCAGAGAAAATATTTTATTGGCGATCAAATTGCCGTACGCCGCTTCGTAAGGGCTTTTATTCTCGCGGCGCAGGCTTTCCTTTGCGTCAAAACTGAGCGCAGCGCAATAAGAGCCGATCGACCGGGGACCGGGCGGAAGTATACCCATGCTTTTTTCCTGCTCCGTCATGAGAGTCGAGATGATTGCTTTATCAATGTTGGTTACTCTTCCCGCTGCGTCCGCGGGAGAAAATGCCTTTGAATTCTTCGTCCGTTCGATGCGCTCTTGGATCGGCATTAAAGTTCTTTTGCTCATAATAAAATTTCCTTTCTTTGTAAAGTTAAAATTGAAATTAAACCGCGGGTTCGCGCGCTGCGTTCTTCCGTTTTTGCACTAATTCAGCGTAGGTCCCGTCCGATTCCAGATAATATTTTTTCACTTTGACGGGGGCGCTTCCTCTTTCAAAAAGAAAGGCGGAATCAAGCGGAAGATTCAGAACGGTCGAGATCTGGCAGTTGAATTTCTCGGAAAAGTGCCTTGCGGTGTCGGTGTCCATACCGCCGAGGTACAGGCAGTGATCGCAGTTGTTGATGATGGTCTTTGCCTCTTCGGAGAAATAAAGTCCCTGAAGCTGGGAAAGGCTCTGTACAATAAGACTTACGCTGACCTCTCTCGAACCGATGACCGAAATGAGCTTGTCAAAGTTGGGGATAACCGTGTTGGTGCTGAAATCATCGAGCAGGAACCGAACCGGGATCGGCAGTCTGCTGTCGGGCAGACGATCTGCCTCGAAAAGCAGATACTGGAACGCCTGCGTGTAGAAAATATTCACGAGAGAGTCCTGACTGCGGTCATTGTCGCTGATGTTCAGGAAAAGCACGGTCTTTTGATTCAGAAACGACGCCATATCCACCTGCTCTTTCATCGTGAACATCTGTTCCGTCGTGGAGTAGCATATCGAGTCGAGATGCTGGGCGAGAATCCCCCTGATGCTGGCTTCCATTTTTTCGGCGGCCGCGTTCTGCGAGATCATTCTATACTTTTTGGCAAACACGCTATTGGGATAATTCCTTAATTCCGTTTCTATCACGGAGTTAAATTCTTTGGAACCCATCAGACAAAGCAGCATATAGACCGTTGACAGGTTGCGCTCCTTCTGTGGACAGTTGTGAAGAATGTAAAGAATGAACATTTCTAAGTACATCTGCGCCGCCAGATCCCAGAACGGATCTTTGTCACTTTGGATCGGACAGATGATCGCCGCGATTTTTTTCACGTCCTGCTCGTTATAGCGGTCGCCCTGCTTGATCAGTCGTGGATTCCTTGTTTTTCGTACATAATCCAGCGGATTGTATCCGCACGGCGTATTCTCAATATCCTTGAAATCAATGCACTGTACGTTATAGCCCTTTTCCGCCAAATATTCGCCATACTGCCGGTAAAGGTTGCCCTTTGTATCCGCGATGATCATACTTTCGGAGGCGCGGAGCAGATTCGGGATAATATACCCTCTGGTTTTGCCGCCTCTCGTAGGACCGACGATCAGATCGTTGTTATTGCGGTTCGTGATGTGGGTGTCGTTGTTTACATACACGCCTTTTGCAAGAATGCGCTCCGAAACAGGGATTGTTTTTACTTTCTCGTTGATTGCCTGTGTGTTGTTTGTCTTTTTCATGGTTTTGACCTCCTTACAAATGGTTTTCATGATATGAATTATGCCGGCGGACCTCCGACTGCGCTCACATTTGCAGAACCTCGCATACGAGCGGTGAAACTCGCAGGATTCGTATTGAGTCTTCTCCTTTCCGCCCCGTGCGGTTGGTGTAACCGCCCGAAGTTACCGCTCTAAGGCGGGATTACTCGCATCAATGCGAAAGTCTCGTTAAGCAGGAGAACGTCTGTTCTTGCGCGCCGGTATTCAATTGTAAGCGACCTTTCTTTTGCCTCCTGTATACATTATACCGGACTTCGAAAACTATCCGTGAAGTTCACGGATAGTTTCATATCCCTTCGGGGATCGCCCATACAAAT
>JAAVIG010000198.1 GCA_014796735.1 Oscillospiraceae bacterium | reverse complement strand
TTAAGGCCCCCGCGGCAGCGGAAACTGTACCTTATTCAAGGTTAAAAAGAACATCACATAAAGCGTAGCTCTAAGAAAATCACAAACGCCCCCCTTGCTGCAAACAAGAACACTATACTCTAAAACGCAATTTTAAAAAGGCATTTCGCCGACTGAGAAAATTATAGGAAAACTTAAACCGTAAAAATAAAAAGAGCATACCCGAAAGCCGGCAAGCCCGACCTACGGATACGCTCTTAAATTTTAAGCTATATTACCAAAACAATTACCGCGAATACCGCCAGCATAGCGAAATAAAACGCGTAATAAAAATACTTTGTACTCTTTTTCTCAATATCCTTTCTTTCACCGCTGTACAAAGCCACCGGAGCAAACCCGAAAAGCGCGGTGGCGTAGATCAAGCTTACCAATAACGCCAGTAAAATACTCCACCCTTTTTTCTCTCGAAGCAGGAAAAGTATAGCCGTTATCAGCACAAAAGCGCCGCCGAATTTACACCTGAAAAGCATTGCCCAGAAGCAGCCGCCCGCGGCGGTCAGAAAGCATATCAACTTAGGACCTATTCCCTTGCCCTCAAAAGTTTTCAAAAGCCACAGCATAATTAAAGCGATCAAAGCGGTAAACATAACGTTCTGATCCCCAAAATCGAACGGCTTTCCCGAAACCGCCAGATCATAGGGCACTTCTGATATCAAGGCAAGTATCAACACCCTTAAAACGTATTTTTTTATGTTTGAGGTGTTCAAAACCCCTTGTACCAGTAAAAACGCATATATCGGTATCGCAGAAACGCCGATAAGGTAGCAGACCGAAGCCGCACCCGACAGCATAAAGGCTTTGTTGTCGGAGGCGATCAGCTCCGCAAACTCCTGTGAGGTGTATTCGGAGGAGTGCAGTAAACCGTTTTGTATCACCGTAAAGCCGAAAAAATATATCAGCATTAGGATAGCCCCCGCGTTCTTCAGCCAGTTTGCCGATACCACGGGTAAGGTAAAGGGGCGCCTTCGTGCGCTCAACATTCTGCCGCGTGTGCCAAATCCTGCCATTCAATACCTCCGATGCGTAATAAAAACCGTACAGTAAAGGCAACACCGCACAATCATTGCCGCACGATTGCGAGGTGCTGCCTGACGTATTTTGTGAAAAAGCTTTAGCCCTTAACGGCACCGCCCGTAATACCCTCAACATAGAACTTCTGCATGAATACGAACAGTATCGAAATGGGAATGGAAACGATAACGCCGCCCGCGCAGAACTGTGAGAAATATGTGTTTATAAGGCTTCGGTCAAGCATGTTGTAAAGACCTATCGAAACCGTCCACATATTCGCGATACCCGAGTTTAAGATCATCTTTGAGAATACAAAGTCCGTCCACGGGGTCAGGAATGAGCTTATTACCGTGTAAACAATAATGGGCTTGCTTATGGGCATGATTATGCTGAAAAATGTTTTAGCCTGACTTGCGCCGTCTAACTTTGCCGCCTCTATCAAGGCTCTCGGCACCGTGTCAAAATAGCCCTTCGCAATAAGATAGCCCAAGCCCGAGGAAGCGCAGTATACCAATGTCAGACCTATATGCGTATTGGTAAGATTTAACGCTTTCAGAATGAAGTAAACCGAGATCATACTCAACACGCCGGGGAAAAGGTTCAGGATAACCGCGATGTTCATCATGGGCTTTCTTGCCTTAAAGCGGAAGAAGGAAGTAGCGTACGCCACCATAACGGCAAACATCGTGCACACTATACATACCGCCACCGCAATTTTGAAGGTGTTCCACATCCATATGGGAAAGTTAACGGTAGTAGATGTGGGGTTAAGGATATTGATATAGTTTTGTAGCGACCACTCCTCGGGGAAAAAGTTCGAGGTGTTTCTGCCCGTATACGCGCTGAACGAGGTGACCACCAGCCACAGGATCGGTATAAGCCAAACGCTGACCATTATAATGATAACAAGATGTCTTAGAATATCCTTGATAAGCTGTTTGATTTTGCCCTTTTTCGTCATCAGTTGTACACCTCCTCTTTATCCTTGCCGGTCATGAAGTTGAATGCCACAAGTGTAAATACCGCGCATATTACGAATACGCAGATGCCGATTACCGACGCCATCTTGTAGTTGTAATACTCCTGTGTAAGTCTGAACAGCCACGTTACCAGCAGATCGACTTCCTTAGCCTGGCTGTTGGCAAGATACTGGTCGGTGGTGGTAAATACATCTTGCGTCAACAGGTAAATTACGTTAAAGTTATTGATGTTCCTGACGAAGTCCGTTACAAGAGTAGGACCCGTTACAAACAGCACATAAGGCATTGTAATGTGGCGGAATATCTGTCCCGTGCTCGCGCCGTCGATACGCGCGCTTTCGATCTGATCAGCGGGCAGATTGGAGAGAACACCCGTTGCCACAAGCATCTGATAAGGTATACCGATCCAGATGTTTACCATGATAATGGTAACGTGCGCCCAGCCGGGTGCCGTCAGGAACGGTATATAATCGTAGGACAGCAGCCCTATGTTCTGCAAAAAGCCCGTAAAGCCTATATCGGCAAGTATGGTGTTCGCTATACCGTTGTTTGCGAAAAAGTTTCTGACAAGCAGCAGAGATACAAACTGAGGTACCGCGATGGTAACAACGAATAAGGCTCTCCACAGCTTGGCAAGCTTGGTACGCTTGTTATTGAGGAAAAGCGCCAAGAGAATACCGCCGAAATAGGTGGTAAAGGTCGCGAAGAACGCCCAGACCAATGTCCAGCCTAAAACTCTTACAAAAGAATAGCCAAAGGTCACGGTTATTCCGCCGCCGCCGAACAGGTTTATAAAGTTTGTAAGCCCGTTCCATGTAAACAAGGCGGTAGGCGCCATATGCTCCTGGTCGTAGTTGGTGAACGCAACTAAGATAAGGATAAAAATAGGCACTACGCTGAAAAGCACTATACCCAAAACGGGAACGGAAAGCAGAGTTATATGGAATTTCTCGTTAAGATAGCTTGAGATGTCTTCCTTAAAGTTATTGATGTGTTCGCCGTTTTCCGCCATCTTTTGCAGCCTGTATGCATGGATAACATTGCTGATCCAGAAGAAAAGGAACACAGCCCATATAATAATGGTGATAACTGAAAACAGCAGTATCTGGAACGAATCGTCATAGTCGTTAGGTACGTTTTTCATGGTGTTTATGTCAAATACCATTTCCATCTGCACCTCGCCCAAGGTGTTGAATTTGGAAATATACTGAGGCGCAACCAACACGCTGTAAGCGATAACAGCCGCTTCAAGGATCGTTACCAACAACGAACGGATAAACTGTTTTCTGCGGGCATAACCCGCTCCGACCCAAATCAGCGACAGCTTAACGAAAATATCGCCCTTTACGACCGCTTCGCCGAAGCTTTTAAAGTAACTGCCAAGGGATTTGAAAAAGTCGGAAACTTTATTTGTTTTTTTTGTTTTTGTAGTCATTTGGGTTTCCTGCCTTTACTTATTTGAGTACACATGACAGCATAGCAGCCGTCCTTTTAATACTGTTTTTTGGTTAAAAACAAGTATAAAAAACATTAAAAGGCTCATATACAAGCATATGAGCCTTTTGATGATGGATTGTTTCAGCTCATTGACCTGCGAAATAAAACGTAAGCTGTGAGTTAAAATCAAGACTTAGAATATTATCAAGACTTAAGAAATTGCCGCGGTAATACCTTCAACAGCGGTGTCAAGAGACGCCTGAATGCCTGCTGTGTCGCCGATTTCAAGCTGCTTCTGTGCGCAAAGCTCGCCGAGAGTCTTGGTAGGATCCCAGAACTTTTCGCCAACGTCCTGAACAGCACCGAAGCTGTCCTGAGCAATGGAAGCCGCACCGGCAACGTTTGCCTTAACTTCGTCACGTGACGCAGCATTGATGTTGGAAGGAGAAAGCTGTCTCTGATCGAAACGCTTGTTCTGAGAAGCCTCGTTGGTGAGGAACTCGGCAAGAACGGTCGCCCAGCCTACGTTTTCGCTCAAAGCGTTAACGCCGATAAGCTTGGAGCCTGTGAAGGCGTACTGCTGAAGCTGGTTGCCGTTGCAGGTGAAGGTGGGGAGCTTGGTCGCTCTGTAACCGTCGCCGAAGGCTGCCTGTGCGGCATCTGCGTCCCAAGTACCGTCAACTATCGCGCAAACATTGCCGGAAGCGATCTGATTGGAAAGGTCGCCGTCAGCAACAGCGAGGAAAGAGGAGTTGTTGGTAATGCCGAGAATGCTTTCAACTACCTGTACGCCGGTGTAACCGTCGGCAGAGGTGCCGTTCCAGTCACAGTTTGTGGTGCCGTCCTCATTGGTGGAAGCGGTAAAGCCAGCGCCCATAAAGAAGCTTGCGAGATACCAGCCGGAAGCCAAGGTCATGCCTACCTGCTTGCCGCCCTGCTGTGCTTTTGTAAGCATGGAGTCCCAGGATTTAACGTCATCTTCGGAAAGAACGTTTGCGTCATAATAAAGGAAGTAGTTGTTGCCGCCGCTCATG
This sequence comes from Oscillospiraceae bacterium, assembly GCA_014796735.1. Lineage (GTDB taxonomy): Bacteria > Bacillota > Clostridia > Oscillospirales > Ruminococcaceae > Ruminiclostridium_E. The sequence continues at coordinate 4,960 of JAAVIG010000198.1, read as the reverse complement.
GGGAAAGCGTAAAGGGTATCCTTGTATGTGGCGGTGCTGATCGTACCGGCACTGTTGGCAGACTTAACGTCTGCAACGGATTTGCCGGAATAAGCGGAAAGAACATCGCTCATGCTGTCGATATTTGCAAGAGCGTTTGCTCTTACAAGAGAAGCAAGCTGGTCACTTGCAAAAGCGAATACATCGGCAGCCGCCGAAATATCGGTCAGTACGGTGTCCTTAGCGGTAGACTCGGATTCAACGCCTACCTGAATATCAAAGCTCTGGTCGGGATGAGCCGCCTTGAAGTCGTCTACCAGTTCGGCAAGCAAAGCCTGGTCTTCCTCACCGCCCCATACTCTGAGGGTGATGGTTTCGCCGGAAGCCGCGCCGCCGCCTTGATTATCTGTGTTTTCGCCGCCGTTGTTCGCGGAATTGTTGCTGTTATTATTATTGTTTTCGCTGCCGCCGTCGCTTTCCTGTGAGCAGCCCGCAAATGACAATGTCATTGCAGCCGCAAGGAAAATTGAGATCAGTTTCTTCTTCATCATGTCCTCCTAAAATTCTCTTTACCTGTTATTTTCTTAACATTCTTCCTGTCTCCCTCGCCTGCGGTGAGGGAGACATTAAAAAACGTTTTTTAATGTGAAAACAGCACTTTATCTGTCCGTTTTCTGTAACTTAAATTATACATAAATTGGTAACTTGTGGCAATATGCAATTTGTTCAAATTTTTAGTTATGAATTTGTAACAATTAACAATATTTCTTCAAGGGTTTTTGCTTGAATATTTAAAATTTACCTAAAAAGTTAATCGCGGAAACCCTTTAATAAAAACGCTTTACAGCTTTCTGCAAGCTTAAGGCGCAATTTGTGCAAATTGTCAAAAAATTTTGAAGCTTTGTAAATCAAGCCTGCCACAATTAAAATATGAACATCATAAAATCGTTTACATAATTTATATGTGCTGTTTGGACTACATAAATTCGGCTCTTTGCCCGAATTTAAGCAAAATTTTAGCGTAAAGCTCTTTTTCTATACGTCTGTATTTTCCGCCGTATATCTTTCGGTCGTTTTCAAACAGTTCAAACCGCATTACTATATTATTATACTCATCGTCAAAGAAAAATACGCATTGCCAAAATCTGTTTTTTTCCGCATAGTAATTGACCGGCTCGAATGTGAGCACCGCGTTTATGTCCTCATTCAGCGCTTTTTCAAGCTCCTGCGGCTTTGAATGGCAAAACTGTACCTTTTTTGTGCGGGGGAGCGTTTTGGCAAGCCTTGCGGTGTTGTCCTCCGCCGCTTCCTCTTTTTGCTTTTTCTTAAAGAATAACATTTTTTTCTCTCCTTATTTTATTTTAAGAGAACGTGCTCAAATTATCAGGTCGGTTATTAAAGCCCCTGCGGAAGCCGCAAGCGCTACTATTATAAGCGGCAGGTCAAGGTAAGCGAGAACAACGGCTATGACAGTTCCAACCGCGGCGGTAATAATATTACCCGTGGAATAGAAAATTGCGGGGATAGTCATGGCGCTCAGTATCGCATAGGGTATGTAATAAAGAAAGCTTTTCAGGAATCGGGATCTTATTTTTTTGCGGAAAACCGTAAAGGGGATGACTCTTACCAAGTAAGTGACCAAAGCCATTACACCTATATAAATAGCAATGCTCATACTTCACCGTCCTTTACGGGAAACAGCACCGCAGCCACGGCGGAAGCGATTATACCGCTGATTATTACGGCAAAGCCTCCGCTTACAAAGGTAAGCGCGTATTTAAAAAGCACCGACAGTCCCGCCGCAATAAGTATCACCGTCAGAACGCTTTTTTTCTTTTTTGCGGGGGGAATGATTATCGCCAGAAACATGCCGTAAAGCACCAAGCCCATAGCGTCTGTCAGCATCTGGGGCAGAACCTGTCCCGCCAATGCTCCGAAAAGAGTTCCGAGGCTCCAGCCCGAAAATCCCGCGAAAATAAGACCGTACATGTAGGAGGGGGAGAGCTCGTGGGGCTGTGCGGAGGCTACGGCAAATATCTCGTCGGTAATTCCGAAAGCCGCAGCCATTCGGTGCGGAGTGTTAAATTTATGATCAAGCTTTTGGGACAGGGAAAAGCCCATAAGGGAGTAGCGGATATTTATTACAAACTGGGTGGCAGCCATTTCTATAAGCGTTCCTCCCGCCGCTATAACGGAAACGCCCGCCGCCTGTCCCGCAGAGGTCAGGTTCGTTACCGAGATCATTACCGCCGCTAAGGGGGATAAGCCGGCGCGTACCGCCATTATTCCGAAGCCAAAGGATACCGAAATGTAGCCTAAGGCTATGGGTATGCCGTGTCTTAAGCCTCTGAAAAAGTCCGTTTTCATTGGGAAAGTCCTTTCATTGGGAAATATCGGTATAATGATAACATATTTTCTCTGAAAATGCAAATTTTAAGTTATTGCGGTATGGCAGCTTGACCCGATTAAGCGAAAATGGTATAATTCATATAAACAATTCTTTCAAACCCGGGAGGTCTTATGGAGTATAATTTAAAAAAGCATGCGGAATTTTTGCTTGAAAACGCTTGTGTAAGCACTCGCTACCTTGTTCACAGAGATATGCTCAAAACGCCCGTTGACGAGCCCTTTATGAAAAAAATGCAGGAGGAAATATTGCAGCAGACCAATGTTAAAAGGCATTTGTCGGCGCAATATCCCGACGGGTGGCTCGGTCATGAGCTGCACGGGATTGACGGAATGGACTGTCATATCGGCGGACTACTGAACGCGGGTGTGGAAATCAATTCCCCTTGTATTCAGCAGGCACTAACTGCATTGACCACTCTGGAGATTGCTTCACAGCACAAAAATTGGTTTCACGGGGGCGATGCACTTGACGCGGACGGAAGAGGCGGAAACCGAGCGGTCACTGCCGATATTTTATCATGGTTAAAATATCCCGAGGATTATCCTCTCCTTGCCGACGAAATCTCACTTGCCTTTGAACATCTGTCGGCAGCTTTGGATTACACATCGGTGGACGATTTTTCCATAAAGGGCAAAAATCATCGGTATTATAAGCCCAAAGCCAGATTTCCGGGTGCAAATCACATTGGCTTGCTTGAAAATACCCAAAGCTGGAGAAGCGATGAAAAAATGAAGACCGCCAAAGCCGCCGCCAAACACGCTTATGAATTGATAATGGAATGTGACGAGCATATAACCTTCCGCAAACCCAAAGAGTTCGGAGGCAGCTTTGTGGGTCCGTTCAACTATAATTGGGGCGCGTTGAAACCGATTACCGAAAATGAGTTTCGAAACAATATACTGAACAATCCGGATAAATTTTGTTTCGGCTTTTGGCTCGGCGCGGTTTCGGGCGTTCCCGACTGGGTCAGACAGAGTACTCAGACCTATGAGCTTTTAGCGCGCCTTTTAGATGAAGATACTTTTATGGAAATGATTCCCGAAGATGCGCTTCAAGGCTTCAGACATATTATAGGAAGAGAACCGAACTGGAGAAAGAAAACCTCGGTAAAGTGCGATGTGATGTTTGCGATGCTCAAGGCTTGCTGGCGTGTGTTAAATTAGAGTGTGTTTACATAAAGTGCGATACGCATCTTTTCGGTAAATTTTACTGTTTGCTGCGTTAATATTTTTTAAAATTCCAAATCTTTCAAAAAAGTATTGCTTTTTTTGAAAAACTGTGCTATAATATAATTCGTGTCAATATGGAAACCTTTGACAACACTGTCAAAAGCTTTTTAAAATAGGACAGAATAATAAAAAAGAGGGAACGGCTCGGAAAAGTCGGTCGACCCCAAAGGAAGGAAGATTTTTAAATGTCAGTTTTAGAGATAATTGCCGCAATACTGTTGATCTTGGCGTGTATATTCATTATTCTTGTAGTACTTATGCAGGACTCCAAGCAGGGTATGTCCCAGACCATTTCGGGAGCCAGCGGAGATAACTACTATCAGAAAAATTCGGGCAGAACAAGGGAAGCTAAGCTTGCAAAGATGACTAAGGGCGCGGCTGTCGTTGTGTTTATCGTTGCTTTGCTTGTTAACCTTATCACTATCTACGGCTGGGGAAAATCCAGCGGCGGTTCTTCAAATACTACCACCACTCCCGCGATTACAACAACAGCCGCCGATGAGGCGAACGACAGCGGCGAGGGGACATCGGAAGAAAACTCCGCGGCTGACGAAACAACGTTGGCTGCCGAATAAAAACAAAATAGTTACAGGGGCGAAGGTTCGCCCCTTTTTTGTAAAAATTAAAGATAAACATGCGGCGGCGAAAGGAAATGAAAATGCGAGTTGACATCAGAGAAAAAATATTCGTTTTACTGTATGAAAAGGGCGAAAAGGGGCTGACCGAGCCCGAGATCATCTCATTGATCGGAAAGAAAAAGGACAATAAGATAATAAGCAGGGAATTGGAGGATATGAAGCGCTTTAAGGTGCTTGGCTACTCCAAGCTTCGCTATTCCTTGAAAAATCCCGACAAATATCATTTGGGTGTTGTTACCCGCTCCGCGCGCAGTCACGGTTTTGTTAAATTAGAGGACAGCGAGGAGGGGGAAGAGGTTTTTGTAAGGGGCAAGGACTGTCACGGCGCGGTGCCGGGAGACAGGGTGCTTGTCAAGATAATTGCCGACAAGGACGAGTTTAACCGTTCTCAGACCGCTGTTGTCACCTCCGTTCTGGAGTTCTCCTCAAATATGCTTACGGGTACAGTGGTGGATTACAACGGCGAGATACGTTTGCAGCCCTCCTCGTTTTCTTCACCCGTTCCGCTTACGATAGTGGGCTTCGGTGAACAGGCGGTAAGAGTGGGCGATAAGGTGCGCTTTGAGATAAAAATGCGCGGCGAACGTCATTCGGAGCATGTGGCTACCATTACCGAGGTTTTCGGCAGCTCCGATATTGCGCGGGTTTCCGTCAAAGCTTATATTGAGGAAAAACAGATACCTACCGAATTTCCCGAGACGGTA
>JAAVIG010000197.1 GCA_014796735.1 Oscillospiraceae bacterium | reverse complement strand
TATACTAATATCCATTTAAACACAATATAAAATCAAAGTTTAAATGGATATTACACCCAAAGCACTATTATCCAATTAAAACCATTTTTTCAAGTTTTTAATTGGATAATAGTATTAGTTTTAATTATTAACTTTGTGGGACTTTGTCCCACACCCTACTTCCTTTTTGCACTGCAAAAAGGAAGCGAAAAAAACTTTTGCGGCTTCGCCGCTTCTTTTTTATTTTTTCAGCTATATTAGCAACCTTAACCAAAAACCGACCGCATCATTTTTGCAGTCGGTTTTTTATATACTGTTTTTTTAAAATTATCCGCGGCTCAACACATAAATATTGACCTGCTTTGCGCCGTAGTCCACGGAAACGGGATAATAATCCTCGGAATTTCCCATATAAAGGTCAACCAAAACTCCGTTGGGAGTAAGGTCACCCGTATCCGCCGCGATAGCGTAGCCGTAAACATAGCTGCCGTCGGTGCTTACTATATACAGCTCCGAGCCATAAGGAATAATGTTGGGGTCAACCGCCACGGTACCTATCTCAAGCTTTATCCCGCTTGCCGTACCGCTTCCGATAGGGGCGGTGTAAGCAACGGATTTTCCGGTGATAACGGATTCGTAATTTACAGGCAGACCGTTTTCAAGCACAAGGCTTGCGGAATCCTTTTTGCTGTACGGTGTTCTTAACGCCGTACCAACGCTTATTATCTCGTTTACAGGCTCCTTTGTGATTTCGGAGCCTACGGCGGTCTCGCTTATTCTTACGCCGTTTATATACTTAACTCTGCTTGTATTAGTGCGTGTGCCGTTAACTCCCTTTTGGGTCACTTCACTGCTGTACATGGAAACAAGATTGCTTTTTTCGGTAATAGTGCTGTAAGGCACTACCTCGTAGGTTTCGATATTCTCATATCTTACTCTTGTAACGGTAACAGTGCCGCCCTCTTCGATGATCTTATCGAAATCGCAGTCGATAAAGTCGTCCTCCAAAAGCTCAATACCGGCTCTTTCAAGAAGCCGCTCAGCCGTCTGATAGTAAGCGGAAAGCTCCGTTACTTTTCCGTCGGCTTCAACATAAACGGGATAGCCCCTGTACACCTGCACCGAGCCGTCAAGCTCCGCGCAAACGGTATCGTAGGCAGGCTCTACCACGTCCTGCTCACCGATAACTATTCCCGAACGCTTAATAATATCCCCTACTGTCTCGTCGTAGGCACATTCCACCAGAACGGTGCCGCCGTCCGCCTCAATTGGAATATTAAGGGAACGGTGAATAATTATATCCGCTTCTCCGTCAACTATCCCGCCGAAATCCACGCGGTCGTATTCGCCTATCACAATGTTCTGCTCTTCCAATATCTCTTCGAGAGTATCAAACATTGTAAAGGTGCGGAACACTTCCCCACCGTCGTAAATGCGGGCTTCGTTTCTGAAATAAAGCGCGCCTGTCATAAGGAACATAACGCTTACCGAGGCAAGACCCAAAAGAAAGCTTACCGCGGCATGGTTTTTAAGAATGTTCTTTTTTTTCTGAATTTTAATAATGAGCTTCAGGACTTTTGTTTGAAATGTTGATTTCATAAATCCTCCGTAAAGTTCTCCCTTTTCTTTTGCCATAATTAGTATAATCCTTTTTTTAGGAAATGTCAAATAAAAAACCCTATTGAAATTGTGCAAAATAAACAAAATAATTCCGTAACTATTTTGTTACCGTTTTGTAACCTTTTGTTTTTTGGGGGAATTTGGGCGCTTTTTTGAAAATATGGTATTTTTATTCGGCATTTTTAACGAAAAGGCAGTACAGGGGCTTCAGCAGGATAAAGTCTTTAAGCATAAACGCGGTAAAAAGCGAATATAATGGGAATTTTGGGCTCAATGGAAAATAGTACCGTAAAAATCGAGGCAAAGTATTCCTTTTTAAAAAATCAGGATATTTCTTTATTTTAATTATTACTATTTCATAACACCTTGGTCGGCGGAAGCTCCTGCGGCTTTGGTGTTTTCGCGAATATACAGCGCCGCCGCTCCGTCAAAATCGGGGACGGCAATAGCGCCCGATTTTACCGCACAGCCGCCGATAAAGCCCACTGTTCTGAAAAACAGCGTCTGGAACATGATCCTTTCCGTCTGTTCGCCGACGCTTTTGGGAGCGTGAGCAAGCATGATTCGGCAGGCTAAGAGAAACAGCCTGTTATAAAGCTCCGACATCATTGACGCTTCGGGTGAAAGTATTTCAATAAGACGCTTTTCTTCCTCCTCGGTAAGTATCATAAATTCGGGGTCAATTTCTTCGGATAAAGTTTTATAAAGCTTTTCTTTGATACAGTCAATATTTTCACCGTACCGATTTCTTTTGGGAAGCACGGCAAAATCGGCGTATGAAGCGTAGTACCTTTCATCTATGCCGGAATAACCGACGAACGAATGACAGCCGAACTCGCCTTCGGTCTCATTGTCCGTGGTTCCGTAATTTGTACCCGTTGCGCTGTCATACAGTGTATCCCTTTTTTGAAGCTCGCAGTGCTTGCTTTCAAATATCCCGTTTCCCAAGCGCATGATCAGCCACAGCACGCTCCACAGCAAACGTTCGTCCGTCAATTTGCCGCATATGCCATTCAGCTTTCTTATTTGTTCAAGCTTATCTTTTACGCTCCGCAGAATTTCGGCAAGAGCCGACGCCGCAATACCTTCCGCTTTTTTATAAAACTCGTTTCTGAAATCCTCCGTAAATATCACAATATTTGTCTGATACTTTCCCGCGGACGTTTTTGAAATAATATTGTATTTTTCAAGCACCTTGATTTCGTCCTCAAGATAAACGGAAGCGACGCCAAGCTCAATTGCAAGCTCTCTTACCGTCATAGGCGTATAATACGCCGACACTAATATTTGTCCCGGCAGCTTTCTTGAAAACAGGCTGCGGTATTCGGGGTTGAACCTGCCCGAAAATATGGTAACAAATTCAAAGGGCGCGGGGTTAAAGCTTTTTTCGCCAAATTCTCTTTCCATACTTATACCCTCCTTCAGTATTTTTCTGGTTTTGAAAAGATAGTACTTCACCATTTCGAGAGAAATACCCAATTTTTTTGAAACCTCGGCGCAAGACAGCCCGTCGTAGTAATAAGCGATAGTACACTCCCTGTACTCTTTTGAAAGCAGGGCGATCTCACGGCGAAGCTTCAGGACCTCCTCCCGCTTAAGCAGCTCTTCGGCAAGGTCAAGCATATCGGGCGTGTTATCGTCTATTTCCTCAAAAGAAAATCGGCTCCTTTTCCTTATAAATTTACGGTAGGTATTTGCGGCTATCCCCCATACGTACCCGTAAAACGCGTTCTCGTTCCTGAGCTTATCCGCGCTTTGAAGGATATTCAATACAATATCGCTTGTTAAATCCTCCGCGTCGTTTTTGTCTTGCACTCTTGACAATGCATAAGCAAAAATCGTTTTAAGATTTTCTTCAACAAATTCGGCGGCCCTCGCTTGTTTCAAAATTTTCTCTCCTCTCAAAAAGGTTTTGTAAGCTTACATTTATATAGTACCATAAAAATAAATTCGGTTAACATAAATAAAAAAATTTTACAATTTACAACTTCACCGCACAAAGCCGTATTGCGCCCTGTGCGGTGATGATTATTTTCCTTTTTTGACATCTTCTCTTATTATCTTAAAGGCCTCGTTCTCTCCCAGATCTCTTACCAGTGTCAGCCACTCCCTAAGCTTATCCGCGGTGGCGCGGTGCATAAGCTTTGGCGCGTTGCTTGTCATAAAATACTCAAGCGCGTCCCCTTGCTTATAGCTTTTTCCGTGATAGACCCGACATGCGGCTATCCTGTCGCAGCACATTTCCGCCGTGTATTTAAGCGGCATTTCAACGGGGATAATACCCACGCCTCTTTTATAATCATTCCAGTACTCCCAGTGATGTCTGTTTCTGCCCTTATGGTGCAGCCACGCGGAGCTGTAGCCTTTTTCGGTGCGCTCCTGCTCATTCGGAGAGCGTTTGCCGCTGAAATACCTCGCCCCGGGAATAAATTCGGTAGGGGAAAGCTTTGAAAGGTCATGTGTGAGCCCCTGCCGATACAATCCGCATTTAAAGCAAAATTTACACACAAGGCGCTTATGCTTGAGCACCGTTTTTAAATGTCCGAAAAAACCGTTCATACTAAAGCTCCGTTTAATACTAATCCCTATTTAATCTATATCGTAATGATAAAAATCAAGCTTGCCGTTTTCCTCTGTTATTACTCCGTAGGATCGCGGTTTTCCGTCCCGAGGCATAGCAACGCTTCCGGGGTTGAATAAATGCACGCCGTTTTCAAAGCTGTAATGGCGGCTGTGAGTGTGACCGAAAAGAGCCGCCTGACAGCCGTTTTGATTTGCCGCGTTTATAAGGCGTTCATAGCCCTGCGACAGTCCGTAGTTGTTTCCGTGAGTAAGGAAAAACTTGTGAGAGCCGATCTCCACAACAGAGGAAAGCACGATCGAGGTGTCCCAGTCATTGTTCCCTCTTACGCGGTAGGTGCTTATTCCCGACATATTACGCGTTACTATCCCGTAATCCTTTTCTCCGTCGCCCAAAAAAATAAACGCGTCAAAAGGCTTCCCCGCTTCAATAGCCTTATTCAACGCTCTGTAATTCCCGTGACTGTCCGATGCTACTAAAATTCTCATATTATTTCCTTTACTTTTATTTTTAACTTTTTTATACCGCCGCAGCTAAACGACGATTTTTATTATAACACTTTTAACGCAAGTTTGCAACAGGGATTTTTGAAAAAACAAGGACTGCCTGAAAAATGCGAACAATTATTTAAAGGTTCCCTTCACACCAACCGCCAATAAAAAAATGTCATCTTATTTTTTCAAGTAAAAATCACACAATACTTTTTTCCTCAAATCTTGCTTTTTCTGAGCAAAATAATATATACGTTGTCTTTTTTTGATACAACGCACTATCGATTTAATAAATTAAATCGATAGTGCGTTGTTGCTTTTTGCATACACATCAAAATTGTCAAATCAACTTTTATCTTTGCACATTACATTGATCAACCGTAAATAAAAATAAATGATCTTATTTTTAAAAAAAATCATAAATAATTGGACAAATTATTTTGATTTTTTCGAGAACATTTTCTTCCTCTCTTTAAATAACATTTGTATCCTCTGAGATACCGGCGGGAATGACCGTGAAGTTGTTCGGTAAAACTCACGCATTATAAGCGGTTTTTGCCGAAAAAATATGTTCATATGCATTAAAAATAGGAACACGTCAAAAAAATAGCTTCATCAAAACCGTTGTACAAGCGGATTTAGGTTTTAGCAAAATTTCCATTTTTTGAAATTTATTCTAATGGCTTTTATATCCGTTTATGAAAAATATCGCGGCATTTCTGCAAAAAAATCGCAATTTCAATAAAATTTGACGGGTTTTTTTGAGTAATCACGATTAAAAAAAATCTAAAAAAATCAAAAAAGCCTTTTGTAATAAGGAAAATCGGAAAAAATATTTTTTGGGGCGGGCTGAAAGAAAAATTGCACGGCTTGGACTCGAGGACAAAAACGGCTTTGGATTTTCGGTCTTAGAGTCCGTACAAGCCCTTTAACAGCGCATTTGTATCATGTGATTTTTTTGCAAAGGTGCGCGTAAGTATGTCCGGATTTTTGCCGCGGGGCAGTAAAAATAAAATCAGATGATAAAATAGGATCATCACGCCCAAGTACAAAAATTACCTTGCGTCGCATAGTAATTTTTGACTTTTTTAAGCACTAAAATTTTTTAGGTACTACTATGTCACATAAGGTATATAATTTTTTTGTCCGAAAATAAGTTTTAAAATATTTTTCTTCAATTTTGCAAATTTGCCCACCCCTTTCTCGGCAAGATGATAAAAAATAAATCACATCACCTTAATAAAAAAAATAAAGAGATGTGATTTTTTATGTTTATACAAGCGGAAGATTTGTGATAAAAACGTGAATAAAAGCTTCAATATGTGTTAAATATGTGAAAAATATAATGACGTTATTTTTTCATAGGACGTTATAGCAGCAGATCACTCCGCGAAAGGGGGGTGCGGTGTATTTATCCGTTGAAATCCGCCTGACTAACGGATTTATGCCCGTATTGCTTCAATGTATCTTCCGCGAACTGCTTAAACTCGTTCCTGACGCTTGGCGGGCCTACGATCTGCGCTTTGCTGCCAAACTGGAACAGCCAGCCGTAAAAGGTGGGGCTTACATCGATCTCGGTTTCAATCTCAAAGCTGCCGCCCATATCAACAAAATGTGTTTTAAGTCCGAACCTGTCAATTACCACGCCTGCCAGTGAATTGTCAAAACGCAGCTTTACCGTTGTGAGCTCTCCGCCGAACATTCCAAAACGCCTGCCGCAGTGCTCGCTTATATCAAAATTGGGATCCTTATAGCTTTTTTCGTTTAATATCTCCACCTTTTCCATTTTATCCGCGCGAAAATCCACATGCTTCCTGCGCTTATCGTAATACCCCGTTACATAATAGTTTTCGTCCTTCCACACTAATGCTCTCGGTGAGATGACCAGCGGCTTTTTGTCATTGTGATAAACCTTTTTCTTTTTTTCGTTGTAGTTAAAATACATGAAGCTTATTTTTTTACCCTCTGATATTGCTTCGTTGATGTAGTTTATATTGTAGTAAATACTTTCGTTGGTGGATTTAACGCGGTCGCTGACCGTTATCTGCCGCATAAGCTTTTTTTCCTCGTACTTGCCCGCAATAGCCGAGATCTTTTTAATAAGCTGAACCGATTTTCGGCTGCTGATAAATTTACAGCTTGCAACGGCGTTGGCAAGCAGATACAGCTCCGGCTGTTCAAATTCTCTGCTTGCCAAAAAATACACGGTATTTCTCGCCTGCTTATCCGTCACAATGTCAATGCCCGCGTCGCGCAGGGCTTCAATATCGCTGTACATTGTTTTTCTTTCGCTTTCCACACCGTATTCACTTAATAGAGCTTCAAGCTGAGCAAGTGAGAGACCGTGATTTTCGTCTGTTTCTTCTCTGAATATCCGCGCCAAAATCAACAATCTGCGCTTTTGATTATAGGATTTTGCCATATTGATCTCCTTTTTCAACGCTTTTTTTCTTGCAAAGCTTAAGCCGCTTTATGCTGATACTTTGTCAATGATTTCTGCTGACCTCTGATTATAAAATCTGATCAACAAGCAGCTTGTCCGC
>JAAVIG010000196.1 GCA_014796735.1 Oscillospiraceae bacterium | reverse complement strand
CCTCTCGCCCCCTTTGGTGTCACCTTAAGCCCCGCGGGAGGCGCACTGCACTCGCTTCCGAGAAAAAAGTGAACACCACATAAAGCGTAGCTCTACAAGAACGGTACATCGGCAGTTTTAGCTAAAAATAAAGCATTACATAAAACGCAGCTTTAAGAATTAAGAAATACCACTTTATTGCAAATGAAACAAACACAGCCCAAAACGCAGTTTTAAAAAGCCCAACGCAGTTAAAAAAGCACTCCGCCGATTGAGGAAACAAAAAACCGACCCGCCCACACCCGAACGGATCGATTCATTTTATTTACGCGAAAAATCCGGCAAACCACCGCTTACTTTTTCATATACTCATGCATTTTCTCGATAAGAATACCGATCTGCGGCTTTGAGAACTGCTCGTCCGCACCTACGGACTTACCCTTGATACGCATTTTGTCGTTGATCAAAGAACTGAAAAGGAACACGGGTATCCTCTGCATTACGGGGTCGTCCTTAACACGCTTTGTAAGGTGATGACCGTCCATCTGGGGCATTTCGATATCCGAGATCAACAAAGCGACCTCGTCCTTTATATTTTCACCCAGATGCTTAAAGCTTTCTATGTAGTCGAGAGCGTCCTTGCCGTTAGTAAAGGAAATAACGTTTTTGAAGCCTGCCGTGTGCAGCGAATCCATGATCATCTTGTTAAGCAGCGCGCTGTCCTCCGCAATAACCACATGACCCTCGAAATTAACGGATTCAAGATGCTGGAGCTTGTCAACGCCCGTAGTGTCAAGACCTGCCGAGCGGTTGATGTCCGCTACGATCTTTTCAAAGTCAAGCACAAGTATCATACCGTCTTCAAGCTTGGCAACACCCGTAATAAGACCGCCGTTTTCGCTCTGAGCAACCGAAGGCGGCTTCTCGATAGTCGTCCAGCTAAGCTTTACTATACCGTTGACAGCGGTAACGTGAAAAGCAACATGCATGCTGTTGAACTCGCAGATTATGAGCATGCCGTCGTTACCCTCGGGGCAGGGCGAATCCAGAACCTTATGAAGGTCTACCACGGTAATAAGGGTGTCACGGGGCATAAAGATACCCTCGACGGCGTCAGGCGCGTCGGGCATTGGGGTTACCGTAGAATAGCGCATCATTTCGCTGACCTTGGCAATATTTATACCAAAACACTTGTTTCCCACATGAAATTTTAAAAGCTCTAATTCATTAGTGCCGCTTTCAAGCAAAATGCCTGTTTCCATAGACATTCCCTCCGAATTTTTTTTAGTAAATATAGTATACAACATTTTTGAAAAAAAAGCAAGGTTTTTTGTCAAATTAACGGTAAAAATATATCAGCCGACCAAGCCCAACTAAATCATTCGTTATTTAACGGTACTATTGCTAAGGTTTTTCCCAAAGGAGCAAGCACTTTAAGCAGCGTATCGAGCTGCGGACTGGTATACCCTTTTTCCATTCTTGCAATTACGGGCTGTTTAACTCCGCTCAATTCTTCAAGCCGTTTTTGGCTTATGCCTTTGTCCTGCCTTGCCTTTATAAGCTCACCTATAATAGCGACTCTCAGATCACTTTCCGCGATTTCCTCCGGTGTAAATATTTCTTTTCTTACGTCGTCCCAATTGCTTCCGAGTGCGCTTCTACTCATAGTGATCGCTCCTTTCCTTAAAATCTTCAAGTTCTTTTTTCGCTTTTTTTATTTCACTTGCGGGTGTTTTTTGTGTTTTTTTCATAAACTGATGTAAAAGCACAAAGCTCCCGTTTATCCACGCCGCAAATAATATTCTGTCACGAATAGGTCTAAGCTCCCATATTTCGCCGTCAAGATGCTTGATATAAGGCTCTCCCGCTTGGACTCCGTATTGTTTCAATATTTGTATGTAATCGTTTATCTTATTTAACTTTATATGGCTGTCCTTATCATTTTTGTTTTTTAATTCTTTTATGTATTCCAAAACAGGTTCTTTGCCGTCCTCTTTCATGTAAAAATACACATCATACACATTTATCTTCTCCCCTCTGATTATATTATATTCTAAACCTATAAAAATGTCAAGTACTTTTAAGTACTTGGATTTATATCATATCAGTTATAAAATCAATATAGCATATTTGTTATATGATACAATCTGTTTAAATACTAAAAAAGAGGGCGGTTTTTTGTGGAGAATAACAATTACAAATATTATCAGCGAATAAGAGATTTAAGGGAAGACAGCGATTTGAAACAGGAAGCTGTTGCAGCTCTTCTGGATATGTTTCAGTCTTCCTATCAAAGATACGAAAGCGGAAAGCTTGAATTACCCATGCACTACTTTATAAAACTTGCGAAATACTATAATGTGTCATTGGATTATCTGGCGGGTTTAACAAACGACAAAGAAATGGTAACAAGCAATACCGTCACAGCTTGACCACAAAAGCTTATATAAAATCAAAGCGGGCTGCCCCAAGACAGCCCGTTAACTTTTTATTCCAGTTCAAACGCTCCCGTATACAATCTATAATACTGCCCCTTTTCCTCAATCAGCTTATCATGACTTCCTCTTTCTATTATCCTGCCCTGTTCAAGCACCATGATAACGTCCGAGTTCTTAACGGTAGACAGTCTGTGAGCGATAACAAACACCGTCCTGCCCTTCATAAGCGCGTCCATGCCTCTCTGAACGATAGCTTCGGTACGCGTATCTATCGAAGAGGTTGCCTCGTCCATTATCATTACGGGCGGATCGGCAACAGCCGCTCTCGCGATAGCCAAAAGCTGCCTTTGTCCCTGAGACAGATTAGCTCCGTTGCCCGAAAGCTGTGTGTTGTAGCTCTCGGGAAGACGGGTGATAAAATCGTCAGCGCCCGCCAATTCCGCAGCTCTTATACATTCCTCGTCCGAGGCGTCCAGCTTGCCGTAGCGGATATTGTCCATTACCGTACCCGTAAACAAGTTGGTGTCCTGCAAAACTATTCCCAGTGAACGGCGAAGGTCGTCCTTTTTGATCTTGTTTATGTTGATACCGTCATAGCGTATCTTGCCGTCCGCAATGTCGTAAAAACGGTTGATAAGGTTAGTAATTGTGGTTTTGCCCGCGCCCGTCGCGCCCACAAAGGCGACCTTTTGTCCGGGCTCGGCGTAAATGGTAACGTTGTGCAGCACCGTCTTGTTTTCATCATAACCGAAATCCACATCAAACAGCCTTACATCTCCCGTAAGCCTTGTATAAGTAACGGAGCCGTTCTCATGAGGGTGCTTCCACGCCCACATTCCCGTTCTTTCCTCACATTCGGAGATAACGCCGTTTTCCTCCTTGGCGTTAACAAGGGTAACATAGCCCTCGTCCGCCTCGGGCTTCTGATCCATAAGCTCAAAAATACGCTGCGCGCCCGCGATACCCATTACAACCGAGTTTATCTGGAAGGAAACCTGTCCGATATTTCCCGCAAACTGCTTGGTCATATTGAGAAAGGGAACTACAATGCTTATGCTGAACGCCGCTCCCGAAACACTGAGATTGGGCGTGCCCGACAGCAGGAAAAGACCTCCCGCAAGCGCCACGACAACATAAAGTATATTGCCCATATTGTTTAAAATGGGGCCTAAAATATTTGAATAGGCGTTAGCTCTTCTCGAATCCTCGTACAGCTTGTCGTTTAACCTGTCAAACGCCTCCTTGCACTCCTCCTCATGGCAGAATACCTTCACGACCTTCTGACCGTTCATTATCTCCTCAATATAGCCTTCCTCCTTGCCGATAGCCTTCTGCTGCTTGACAAAGTACTTTGCCGAGCCGCCGCCTATCTTGGCGGTAAGGAACAGCATTACCGCCGTACCTGCAAGCACCACAAGAGTAAGCCATATGCTGTAATTTATCATGATCGACAAAACCGTTATCACCACGATCAGCGTCACCAGCAGCTGCGGTATGCTCTGCGAGATCATCTGTCTTAACGCGTCAATATCGTTGGTATATATACTCATTATGTCGCCGTGATTATGGGTGTCGAAGTACTTGATCGGCAGCTTCTGCATATTGTTGAACAGCTTTTCTCTCAGTTTCATCAATGTGCCCTGCGTAACGGTAGCCATTATAAGATTAAACACGATCGACGCAGTCAGGGAAATAGCGTAAAGTATTCCCAAGGTCAGAACATTGGAAAAAATATCCCCTTTGACCCCCTCCCAATTTCCGCTTTTCCACGCGGTCTCGATTATGGCGATCACCTTCTGCATAAAAACCGCGGGAATGGAGCTTACCGCCGCACTGAAAATTATGCCTATAAGAACAAGCACCGTTCTTACGGGATAAAACTTGAAAACCGTTTTGATAACGCGGGTAACAACGCCCTTTTGCACGGGAGGTCTTCTTTTTTTCATTTCTTCCTTTTCGCTTATCTGCTCGTTTGCGATCCCTTTTTTGCTCATTGTTATCCGACCTCCTCACTGTCCGCTTTATTCTGCGAGGTATATACCTCTTTGTAAATATCGCTGCTTCTTAACAGCTCCTCGTGAGTACCCACCGCGTTTATTTTACCGCCGTCAAGTATTACTATCCTGTCCGCGTCCTGCACCGATGAGGTTCTCTGCGCGATGATTATCTTTGTGGTATCGGGCATAAACTTTTTAAAGCCGCTTCTTATCATTGCGTCGGTTTTGGTATCGACCGCGCTGGTGGAGTCGTCAAGTATAAGTATCTTAGGCTTTTTCAAAAGCGCTCTGGCAATACACAGCCTTTGCTTCTGACCGCCCGAAACGTTGGTGCCGCCCTGTTCTATATAGGTGTCGTAACCGTCGGGAAATCCGCTTATAAATTCGTCCGCGCAGGCTATCTTGCACGCTTCGATCATTTCCTCGTCGGTAGCCTCCTTGTTGCCCCAGCGAAGATTTTCTTTTATTGTTCCGCTGAACAAAACGTTCTTCTGAAGAACCACCGCGACCTGATTGCGGAGCGTTTCCAGATCGTAATCCCTTACGTCGACGCCGCCCACCTTGACCTCACCCTCGGAAACGTCATAAAGACGGGAGATCAATTGTATAAGAGAGGATTTGGACGAGCCGGTACCGCCTATGATACCGATAGTTTCACCAGACTTTATGTGCAGATCAATATCGGATAAGGCGGGCTTTTCCGACTTAGCGGAATAACGGAAGCTTACATTGTCAAAATCGACGGAACCGTCCTTTACCTCTTTTACCGCGTTTTCGGGCGATGACAAGGTGCTTTCCTCGCTGACGACCTCCACTATACGCCTTGCCGATTCGGCAGACATAGTGATCATAACAAATATCATTGATACCATCATTAAGCTGTTCAATATCTGAAAGCTGTATGTAAGCAGGGCGGAAAGCTGTCCTACCTGCAAGTCTATTCCCGTAGATGAAATTACCGTATAAGAGCCGAAGGACATTACAAAAAGCATGACTGCGTATAAGCAGAACTGCATTAACGGGCCGTTAAAGGCAAGTATCTTTTCCGCCTTTGTAAAGTCCTTGCACACATCGCTTGCGGCAAAGGCGAATTTTTCCTGCTCGTACTCCTCGCGAACAAAGGATTTTACTACCCTCATTCCTTTGATGTTTTCCTGTATGGACTCATTAAGATTGTCGTACTTTTTGAACACGCTTTTAAACAAGGGCATAGCTTTTTTTATAATAAGAAAAAGACCGAATCCCATAAGGGGCAGCAAAACAACAAATATCCATGCCATTTTCCCGCCCATTATAAAGGCCATGGTAAAGGAGAATATCAGCATGAACGGACACCTTACCGCCATTCTTATCATCATCATAAACGCCATCTGAACGTTGGTAACATCAGTGGTGAGACGCGTTACAAGGGACGAGGTGGAGAAGCGGTCGATATTTTCAAAGGAAAAGCCCTGTACCTTATAAAAAATATCCTTTCTCAGATTTTTCGCAAAGCCGCAGGACGCGGTAGCGCAGGTCTTTCCCGCAAGCGCGCCGAAGGTCAGCGAAACCAACGCCATTACCACCAACACCCCGCCGTAGCCTGCTATAACCTTAAACTCGCAGCCCGCCTGTATCTCGTTTATCAGCTCCGCGATAACAAAGGGGATAAGGCACTCCATAATTACCTCTATCGATACGAATATCGGAGTAAGTATCGAGGAGCTTTTGTATTCCCTTACCGACTTTAAAAGGGTCTTTATCATCTGTTTTGTCTCCTTCCGTTAAGCAATTTTCGGCAAAATAATGTGCCGCCCGATGAAGCGGCACATGGTAAAAAACTTTTATTTTCTTTTGGTACAAGCATTATAGCACAATATAAAATTTGTGTCAAGGCTTTTGAAAAAGAAATTCGGGTGTTGAATTTCGGGTTTGTATAAGGGGTTGACAAATGAAATGAAATGAAAGTTATACTAATATCCATTTAAACACAATATAAAATCAAAGTTTAAATGGATATTACACCCAAAGCACTATTATCCAATTAAAACCATTTTTTCAAGTTTTTAATTGGATAATAGTATT
>JAAVIG010000195.1 GCA_014796735.1 Oscillospiraceae bacterium | reverse complement strand
TCCCTCCGCCATAAGCTGAGCCAATTTATCCTCTGCCTGTGACACTACAAGTCTTCTTAAGGGTCTTGCACCGTAAATTTTGTCGTATCCCTTTTCCGACAGCTCCGTTACAGCGTTCTCGGTATAGGAAAGGGTTATTCCCGCGTTTTCCGCTCTGCCCGACAGGTCGTCTAACATAAGTCGGCATATCTTTCTTGAAGCGTCTGCGGACAGCGGCTCAAAAATAACCGTTTCGTCAACGCGGTTGAGGAATTCGGGCTTAAACAGCTTTTTCAATTCAGCCTGTACCCTGCTTTGGGTCAGGCTGTTTTCGCTGTCCGTGCCAAATCCCATATTTACACGCTTTTCGGTAATCTCCCTTGCCCCCACATTTCCCGTCATTATAATAATAGTATTGGCAAAGCTTACCGTTTTTCCGTCCGCGGAGGTCAATATCCCGTCCTCCAAAACCTGCAAAAGCAGGTCGAATACATCGGGGTGCGCCTTTTCAATCTCGTCCAGCATTACCACCGAGTAGGGCTTTTGCCTTACCTCCTCAACAAATTTTCCACCCTGCTCAAAGCCCACATATCCGGGAGGGGAGCCGATAAGCTTAGATACCGAGTGCTTTTCCATATATTCCGACATGTCAAGGCGAATAATGGACTTTTCGCTGCCGAACAAGGCTTTTGCAAGGCTTTTGCAAAGCTGAGTCTTACCTACTCCGGTAGGACCCAAAAATATAAACGAGCCTATGGGACGGTTGGGGGACTTAAGCCCCACTCTGCCGCGTTTTACTGCTCTTACCACTGTTTCGACAGCCTTGTCCTGCCCGATGACCTCTTTTTTCAGCTCGTCCTCCAAATTAACCAGCAAATCGGACACCTCGGAGGTTATTTTTCCCACCGGAATACCGCTCCACTTTGAGATGATCTCGCACACCGCCGTTTCGTCCACGGTGTTGTAATTTTCTCCCCTGCCCGTCTTGCTGTTTTTTTCGCCCTCTATAAGCTCTTCTAATGCCTGCTCCTCGTCTCTCAGCTCCGCCGCCTTTTCAAAATCCTGCGCCTCCACCGTTTTCTTTTTTTCCTCGCGGCAGGATTTCAGCTTTTCCTCTAATTTTTTCACGGCGGGGTTTTCCGAAAAGCTTTTTAGTCTTTGTCCCGCCGCCGCTTCGTCTATAATGTCTATTGCCTTGTCGGGAAGACGGCGGTCGTTTATATACCTTACCGACAGTTTGACCGCTTCGGATATTGCCTTGTCGCTGATTTTTATCTTGTGGTGAGCCTCATACTTGTCCTTTAAACCCAAAAGTATTTTTTCGGCGGCGGCTTCGTCCGGCTCCTCAATCTTAATGGGCTGAAAACGTCTTTCAAGCGCGCCGTCCTTTTCGATATAGCGTCGGTACTCGTCCGCCGTTGTGGCGCCGATAAGCTGTATTTCTCCTCTCGCAAGCAGGGGTTTCAGGATATTAGCCGCGTCAATCGCGCCCTCTGCTGCTCCCGCTCCCACTATATTGTGTATCTCGTCGATAAAAAGTATGGTGTCCTTATCCTTTATTACTTCCTCCATAACCGACTTTACTCTTTCCTCAAAATCTCCCCTGTACTTTGCTCCCGCTATCATGGAGGTAATATCCAGCATAAAGATGCTTTTGTTTTTTAACATATCGGGAACGTCCCCCGAAGCTATTTTCAGCGCTAAACCCTCCGCCACGGCGGTTTTTCCCACGCCGCTTTCCCCTATCAGGCAGGGATTGTTTTTGCGGCGGCGCAAAAGAGTCTGTATCATTCTTTGTATCTCGTGTTCGCGGCAAAAAACGGGGTCTATCAGATTTTGCTCCGCCATTGCGGTTAAATCACGTCCGTATTTGTTCATAAGCCCGTCAGATTTTGAGCGGCGTTTTGTAAAGGGCATCGGGCTGTCCTTCTTTCCTCCCGCGCAGTCCTTTATGCTGCCCGCTATATCAACTCCCATTTCTCTCAGGAAAATACTTCCGTAGCACTCCTCGTCGGTGAGCATAGCAAATAAAATATGCTCCGTACCCACAAAGGAGGAGTTTTCCTTGCGGGCTTCGGTTAAGGCGTTTTCAAGTATACGCTTGCTTCGGGGGGTAAAGTCGGAGATCCCCAGATTTGTCGGAATACCGCTTCCCACCGACTGCTGAAGCTTGTTTATAACGCTGTCTCGGCTAACCCCCTGCTTTTGCAGGATATGACCCGCGACACCGCCCTCGTCACACAAAAGCCCGCATAAGATATGCTCACTGCCCACATAGGTGTGCCCCATTGCGGAGGCGGTCTTAATGGAGCTGTTTAATGCTGTGTTGGCTTTTTCGGTAAATCCGCTGAATTCAATCATTGTTTTTGTCTTCCTTTCTTTTGATAATAACTTGTCCCGAAAAATAATTTAAAAATTCTGTAACACAAAATCCCCTCCTACATATATTGTAGTATGAAACGTTTCAAAACAATATAAACAAGGAGGCAACCAATATGTTTGGTAACAACAACTGCTGCTGGATAATCATCCTTATTCTTCTCTTCACCTGTGGTGGATGCGGTGGCTACAACACACTTTCCAACAACGGCGGCTGCGGCTGCGGCAATAACAGCAACAACAACGGCTGCGGATGCGGCAACGACTGCGGCTGTGGCTGCAACTGATACTATTTCCAATTTTAATTGAAATCGGTATAACTTCCTAAAAACGGTGGGAGGGTCTGCTCTCCCACTGTTTTTAATTATATGCGGCGGACAGGCTCGGTAATACCTGTATATATTGTGCATTTTTTCCAATTACTTATCCAAAGGAAAAAACAAGATTATTGAAAAAGTACCTATCTAATTGTCAAAAAAAGGAGTATAATATAATATTGGTATTTTAGGACTTGTTGTTATAAAATAAATTCGTTATACCCGCCTTTGCATGTTTTTGCTGCAGAGGTGAGTATAAGAGCAAAAGAAAAGAGGAAACGACCTTGATAAGAGAAGATTTAAGAAATATCGCAATAATAGCCCACGTTGACCACGGCAAAACAACCCTTGTTGACGAGATGTTAAAGCAGGGCGGCGTATACCGCGAAAATCAGGCGACGGTTGACCGCGTAATGGACAGCAACGACCTTGAACGTGAAAGAGGTATCACCATACTTGCAAAAAACACCTCGGTGTACTACAAGGATACTAAAATAAACATTGTGGACACTCCCGGGCATGCCGATTTTTCGGGAGAGGTGGAGCGTATTCTGAAAATGGTAAACGGCGTACTGCTCTTGGTGGACAGCTTCGAGGGCACTATGCCCCAGACCCGTTTTGTGCTTCAGAAGGCCTTGGAGCTGGGTCATAAAATAATAGTTGTGGTAAACAAGACCGACCGTCCCGACGCGAGAAACAAGGAGGTAGTAAACGAGGTTCTGGAGCTTCTTCTTGACTTGGACGCTACCGAGGAACAGTTGGACAGCCCCGTTGTGTTCTGTTCGGGAAGAATGGGCTGTTCGTCATATAATCCCGATGATATGGGCGATAACTTTGTACCGCTTTTCGACAAGATAGTAGAACATATCCCCGCTCCCGAGGGCGACGAAAACGGCGAATTGCAGCTGCTTGTTTCCTCTATCGATTACAACGACTATGTGGGCAGGATAGCGGTCGGACGCGTTGAAAGAGGCAAAATAAGGGTAAATCAGGAGGTCATGGTCTGCGACCACCACAACAGAACAGCTCCTTACCGCGCAAAAATAGTGAGCCTTTATCAATTTGACGGATTGGGCAAGAACGCCGTTGAGGAAGCTACGGTAGGCGATATAGTGGCGTTCAGCGGTATTGAAAATATCACTATCGGCGAGACCGTGTGCTCCGTTAACGCTACCGAGTCTTTGCCCTTCGTGAAAATATCGGAGCCTACCGTTGAAATGACCTTCTCGGTAAACGACAGCCCCTTTGCGGGCAAGGAGGGTAAATTCGTTACCTCCAGACAGATACGCGAAAGACTGCACCGCGAGCTTTTAAAGGACGTTTCCTTAAAGGTAAAGGACAGCGACACAACAGACAGCTTCGACGTTTCGGGCAGAGGTGAGATGCACCTTTCCATTCTGATAGAGACCATGAGAAGAGAGGGCTACGAGCTTGCGGTAAGCACTCCCCGCGTACTGTACAAGGAAATAGACGGGGTAAAGTGTGAGCCTATGGAAAGGCTTGTCATAGACGTACCTAACGATTCTGTCGGCGCGGTTATGAGCAAAATGGGCATACGCAAGGGCGAAATGGTTTCCATGAATCCCATAGGCAGCCGCACACGCCTTGAATTTATCATTCCCGAAAGAGGTCTTTTCGGATATAAGAGCGAGTTTTTGACCGATACTAAGGGAGAGGGCGTTATGAATACCGTATTTGACGGCTATCAGCCCTATATGGGAGAAATCCCAACCCGCACCACGGGCTCCCTTGTTGCCTTTGAAACGGGCACCGCCAGCGCCTACGGACTTTTTAACGTTCAGGACAGAGGACAGCTTTTCGTGGACGCGGGAACAGAGGTGTACGAGGGCATGGTGGTAGGCGTTTCGCCCAAGTCGGGTGATATTAACATAAACGTCTGCAAGAAAAAGCACCTTACCAACACAAGAGCCAGCGGAAGCGACGAGGCTTTGAGACTTATTCCCTACAAGCGCATGAGCCTTGAGGAAAGCCTTGAATTTATAAGCGACGATGAGTTAGTGGAGGTAACACCGCAGAACGTGCGTATCAGAAAGCGCATTTTAAATAACGAGCTCAGAGCCAAGGATCAGGCTAAACACAAAAAACAATGAATTATACCGAGATCGGAAACGTAAATATCGAAAAAACCGCCGCTTTGGCGCCTATGGCGGGAATGGCGGATACCGCCTACCGTCTTATGGCAAAAAAATACGGAGCGGCAATGGTTTGCAGCGAAATGGTAAGCTGTAAGGGCTTGTGCTACACCGACAGGAAAAGCGCATCTTTGCTGACCGTTACCCAAGCGGAACGCCCTATGGCTGTACAGCTTTTCGGAAGCGAGCCCGAATTTTTTTCAAAGGCGGCAAAAATCGCGGAAAGCTACAAACCCGATATAATAGATATAAACTGCGGCTGTCCCGTGCCGAAGGTAGTGGGGACGGGTGCGGGGTCGGCTCTTTTAAAAGAACCTAAGATAATAGGCGAGCTTGTAAAAGCGGTCAAGTCAGCTACGGATATTCCCGTAACGGTAAAAATACGCTTGGGCTGGGACAAGGACAACATAAACGCCCCCGAAGCGGCAAAGATCGCCGAGGACAGCGGAGCGGCTGCCGTTGCCGTACACGGGCGCACAAAAATACAGATGTATACGGGACAAGCCGATTGGGAGGCAATCGCGAAAGTAAAAGAATCGGTGAGTATTCCCGTTATAGGGAACGGCGACGTGACCGACCCTTTAAGCTGTGAAAGAATGTATAAGGAAACGGGCTGCGACCTTGTTATGATAGGCAGGGGAAGCTACGGCAGACCGTGGATATTTGAGGAGATAAGGCACTATTTTGAAACGGGAGAGCTATTGCCCGAAAAAAGTCTTGAAGAAAGGCTTGAGGTGCTTACAGAGCATATTAAGCTTATTGTAAGCTTAAAAGGCGAGAGCGTTGGCATGAGGGAAGCGAGAAAGCACGCGGTGTGGTATATGAAGGGCATAAGCAACGCGGCGCAGTACCGCAATAAATGCGGGTCGCTTTCAGCTCTTGACGATTTCTTCAGGCTTAAGGACGATGTGTTAAGGGAAAATTCCCGTTGAAATTGTGATACCAATCCCTTTTTAAACTGACGTAATACCCACAGTTTAAAAAGGGATTGCACCCGAAACACTAATCCCACAGGTTTAAAAGGGATTAGTAAAAAATATATCGGAAAGGGGCGCGGAAAAATGAAATTACCGTCGGCGGAGGATTTCTTCTCATTTGAAATTAACGACAGCGAATTTATGCGGATATACCGAGATATACAGTCGGGGAACGAAAACGCGGTAAATTCCTATACAAAACTGTGCAAAATACTGTTTTTAAACGATAAAACATTAAGCGAATATATTCACGACGTTTTAATATATTCGGAGCAGCCTTTGACGGAAAAATATATAACAACAAAAGACCCGCTGATATTATCGGCGGTAAAATACGATATTGATAGGATAAAGGAGATCTGCGGGCTGAAAGCTTCGGATATAAAAAAGTATCTTTCGGAGACTATGGGCAGGGATCTTTCGGGGCTTCCGGAGTACGAAAGCGGAGAATTTCCCTGTACGGCGGAGTATTTTATCAACAACTGCGCGGAAAACGGCAGCGGTGACTTTGCGCGGTATAAGGCTTTTGTGTACCTTGATTCCGAAAAAAAGCTTGTACCCGTTAAAAAGCCCGATCCCATACGGCTTTCCGACTTAAAACGCTATGAAACTCAAAGGAAGCAGATCGTGGACAACACCCTTTGCTTTATCAACAATAAGCCCGCAGGCAACGTTTTGCTGTACGGCGACAGAGGAACGGGAAAATCAAGCACCATAAAGGCTTTGTTAAACGAATACAAAACTCTGAGGATCGTTCAGCTTGACAAAAAGCAGGTATCGGCGATTTTTGATCTGTACGAAAGGCTTTCCGTGATCCCGCTCCACTTTATTATCTTTATCGACGATCTGTGCTTTTCCGAGGACGACGACGGATTTTTCGTATTAAAACAGGCTTTGGAGGGCTCGCTTTCGGCAAAGCCCGACAACGTGCTTATTTACGCCACCACCAACCGCCGCCATATCATAAAGGAGACCGCCGCCAACCGCGCGGAAAACTTCGTGCATAAAAGCGACGCGGTGGACGACAATATGTCGTTATCGGAGCGGTTCGGGCTGTTCGTTACCTTTACCGCCCCCAACAAGGAGCAGTTTGTGGATATAGCGCTGAAAATAGCCCGCGACAGGGGTATAAACCTTGACGAAGAGGTCTTTGCGGCGGGAGTTGAGCGGTTCGCCTTAAAGCGGGGCGGACGTTCGCCGAGAATCGCCAAGCAGTATGTGGATATGTTAGAGGGGAAGCTTACTTTGGGTATGGAGCTGTGAAAACAGGTTCTGAGAAAAAGGAGTCGATTTGTATGATAAATATCAGAAAAACAATCGCGGTGTTGTTAAGCTGTGCTCTCTTAATAACGGCTTTTTCGGCTTGTAAAAAAGACGAGGAGGAGAAGCCCGACGAGACGGAGGAAATCACCACTACCGAAGCCGAGCCTATGCCTTATCCTCTTACAATAAACGATACCGAGATCGTAGCCAAGCCCGAAAAGGTGGTTTGTCTGTCGCCCGCTATTGCGGAAATAATTTTTGAAATGGGGTACGGAGATACCATTATCGGAAGAAGCAGCTACTGCGAATATCCCGAGAGTATTTTATCGGCGAAGGACGTGGGAAGCGCCGCAAATCCGAATATATACGCAATAACCGATTTAATGCCGAATCTGGTGATTACTTCAACTCCCATTGCTTCAAAGGATATTTTTACAATGGAGCAAGCCGGGATCGCAACCTTGATAATCCCCGCTCCCACCACTCTTGAGGGCTTTTCTTCGATCTATACCGCACTTGGCTTGATCTACGAGGGAATGTTTGTGGGCATTGAAAGGGGCGAGGAGGCGTATTCGGGAATATCAAAGCTTTTAGGCAACACGGAGGCTTTGAATATAGGGAAATTTGTTTACGTCACCGAAAGCCTTGCCGTTGCGGGAGGAAACACCTTTGAAAGCGCGGTGCTGTCCTGCTTCGGTACAAATATCGCCAAGGAGAGCAGCGGGTATGAATATGACAAGGAACTGCTTTTGGAAAATCAGCCCGATGTTATTCTTTTAAACAGCAAGTACACAAGAGGCGATCTGCTGGACGACGATGTTTTTTCCCAGCTTGACGCGGTGCAGAATTACAGCATAATCTATATTGACAATATTTTCTTTGAAAGGCCTACTTCAAGGCTTGCCGAGCTTATAAACAGTCTGCTTGCCGATTATAAAAATCTCGGCGATGATGTTGTTATGGAATAATACCAATCCCATTTTAACCTGACGTAATACCCACAGGTTAAAATGGGATTGCACCCAAAACTCTAATCCCTTTTTCAAAAGGGATTAGAATAAAATTGTTCGGCACTTGACTTTTAGCCAAATTTTGCTATAATTATTAAAGGTCATTTAAAAAAAGAGCAAGTTTTGTTCTGAACGTTGTTCAAAGTGAGAAAATGCCGTTATAAAGCGTTTTCTTTATAATATATTCATATGAAAGGTCGATCGTATATGAAATGGACAAGTCTTAACGATTTAAGAGAAAGCTATCTTAAATTTTTTGAGAGCAAGGAGCATCTTCGCATGGACTCCGCTCCCTTGGTGCCGCAGGGGGACAACTCGGTGCTGCTTATCAACGCGGGCATGACTCCCTTGAAAAAGTTTTTCCAAGGTGTCGAAACTCCGCCGAGAAAGAGAGTTACCACCTGTCAGAAGTGTATCCGTACACCCGATATTGAAAACGTGGGCAAAACCGCGAGACACGGTACTTATTTTGAAATGCTGGGCAACTTCTCCTTCGGGGATTACTTTAAGCATGAAGCCATAGCGTGGGCGTGGGAGTATCTTACAAAGGTGCTTGAAATACCCGAGGAAAAGCTTTGGGTAACAATATACGAGGAGGACGACGAAGCGGGCGAGATCTGGGCTAACGAGATCGGCGTACCCCGCGACAGGATCGTAAAGCTGGGCAAAAAGGACAACTTCTGGGAGCACGGCAGCGGTCCCTGCGGTCCCTGCTCGGAAATTCACTTTGACAGAGGCGAAAAGTACGGTCCTTTCATTGACTTTGAACAGGCGGGCGAATGCGACCGTATAATCGAAATATGGAACCTTGTATTTACCCAGTTCGACAACGACGGCAAGGGAAATTACACAATGCTTGCCAACAAAAACATAGATACGGGCATGGGACTTGACCGTCTCGCCTGCGTAATGCAGGATGTTGACAACATGTTCGAGGTGGATACCGCCCAGAACATTATCAAAACTATCTGCGAGCTTACGGGAAAGCAGTACAAGGCTAACGAAAAGGACGATGTTTCCATACGCGTTATCACCGACCACGTAAGGGCAAGCACATTCCTTATCGGCGACGGCGTAAGACCCTCCAACGAGGGCAGAGGCTACGTTTTAAGACGTCTTATCCGCAGAGCGGCGCGTCACGGACGTATGCTTGGAATGAGAGAAAGCTTCCTGTATAAGGTTGCCGAAAGCGTTATAAGAGAAAATCAGTCCGCTTACCCCGAGGTAAAGGAAAAAGAGGAATATATCAAAAAGGTTCTCCGCAACGAGGAGGACAGCTTTAACAAGACCGTTGAAAAAGGCTCTCAGATCTTGCAGGAGCTTATCGATAAAATGGAAACGGGCAGCATTTTAAGCGGCGAGGACGTATTTAAGCTTCACGACACCTACGGCTTCCCTCTTGACTTGACTAAGGAAATACTTGCGGAAAGGAATCTTACCCTTGACGAAAGCCGCTTCCGTGAGCTTATGGAGATACAGCGCACCACCGCTCGTTCAAATCAGGCGTTTAAGGGCGGTTGGGACGAAGCCTCCAACGACGCGTTCAAGGATTTCAAAACCGAATTTATAGGCTACAAGGAGCTGTCCTGCGAAACCGTGCTTAAGGCTGTCTTGAAGGACGGTGCTTTGACCGATTCCTGCTCCGAGGGCGACGAGGCAGTTGTTCTTATCGAAACCACGCCTTTCTACGCCGAAAGCGGCGGACAGGTGGGCGATAAGGGTACTATCACCAACGGCGACAGCGTTCTTCGCGTTCTTGACACCAAGAAGATCGCGGGAGGACAGTATGTATGCGAATGCCGCGTGGAAAGCGGTGAATTTTACGTTAACGATACAGTGACCGCGCAGGTCGACGAGGAGCTGCGCTGCGCCACCGCGAGAAACCACACCTGCGCTCACCTTTTGCAGGCGGCTTTGCGCAAGGTTTTAGGCGATCACGTTCATCAGTCGGGCTCTTATGTAGACCCCTACAAGTGCCGTTTCGACTTCTCTCATTTCAGCGCAATGACCATTGAGGAGATCGCGGAGGTTGAAAGGTTAGTTAACGAGGAAATTTTAAAGGCCGTACCCGTTACTACCGAGGAGCTTCCGATCGAGGAGGCACAGAAACGCGGAGCAATGGCGTTGTTCGGCGAAAAGTACGGAAAAATCGTAAGAGTCGTTACCGTTCCCGATTTCTCCACCGAGTTCTGCGGCGGTACTCACCTTACCAACACAGCACAGGCGGGACTCTTTAAAATAATGGCGGAAACCTCCGTGGCAAGCGGTGTAAGACGTGTTGAGGCGATAACGGGCAAGGAGGTCATCAACGCTTTTAACGGCTTGAACGTAATGATGGCAAAAATCGGCGCGGCGGTGAAGGCGTCGGGCGAGGCTGCAATTATCAACCGCTGCGCAAGTCTGCAAAACGAGGTTCACGAGCTTAAAAAGGAGATAGACCGTCTTAACGAAAAAATCTCTTCTTCACAGCTCAGCGGACTTTATGACAACGTAGAGGAGGTCAAGGGCATAAAGATCATTACCGCGATGCTTAACGGAACCTCGGGCGAAAGCCTGCGCAAGGTCATGGACGGCATCAAGAGCAAGAACGGCAGCTTTATCGCGGTACTTGCGGGTGTAAGCGACGGTAAGGGCAACTTTGTATGCGCTTGCAGCTCCGAAGCGGTTGCCAAGGGTGCAAACGCCGGACAGATCGTTCGCAGGGTAGCCGAGATAACCGGCGCAAAGGGCGGCGGTAAGCCCGATATGGCTATGTCGGGTATAGGCGATAATACAAAGATAGACGAAGCGCTGCTTGCGGTAAAGGGTATTGCGGGCGAGATGCTTAAGGATTAAAGTTCAACGTTCAATGAACAAAGATAACAAAGGAGAATTTTAATGGAAAACTGCCTTTTTTGCAAAATAATCGCGGGAGAGATCCCCTCAACAAAGGTTTATGAGGACGATGAAATATTGGCTTTTAAGGATATTAACCCCATGGCTCCCGTTCACGTTCTCATTATCCCCAAAAACCATATTGACGGCGCGGATATGCTGAATGCCGAAAACTCCGCCGTTGTATCGAAGATTTTTACCGTGGCGGCACAGCTTGCGGGGGAGCTTAAGCTTGAAAACGGCTTCAGGATTGTGACCAACGTGGGCGAGGACGGCGGACAGACGGTTCGTCATCTTCATTTCCACCTTTTGGGAGGCAAAAAGCTCAATACCGCTCTTGCCTGATTTCGGAAAGCGGGTACGTAGTAATCAGAAGTAAGTATGTCGGTTTAACCACATTGTGGAGGAATAATATTTATGAAGCACAAATTAGGCTTGATAGGTTTTTCATACCTTGCGGGACTTATTTGTGCTGAATTTTTCGGAACCGCCATAATCGGAGTTTTTATTTTCGCGGCTGTTCTCCTGATCTTCTCGTTAACGGTTTATAAAATGAGAAAATCCGCCGCCGCTCTGGCGCTGTTTACCGCCTTTGCTGCAATGTGCGTTCACGGAATTTATACCTTAACGGTGTATCTTCCAATAACGGCTTATGACGGAAAAACGGCGGAAATAAGCGGCGTAATTACCGATGTGCGTTATTACGGCAGCGATACCGCGGCTTATGTGATCGAAACCGAGATTAACGGCATAAAGGCGCATATAAATTTTTTCGGTGAGGACAGCGGCGGTTCGGTAGGCGACAGCATAAAATTTACGGTCAAATTGTCGGTAATGAAGGACAGCGGTGTCTTTGCCGAGAAAAGCTATTACAAATCAAAGGGTATTTTTCTTTCCGCTTCACCGAGGGGCGGGGTAACGGTTGCGGAAAACAGCGGCTTTAATTTGAAAAAGTCGGTTTCAGATTACAGCGACTATATAGGCGATAAGATGTGCAGTCTTTTAACGGGTGACGAGGGAGACCTGCTAAAGGCAATGTTTCTTGGCGATAAGTCCGGTTTGAGCAGCTCTCTTTCCGATAACATCAAAAGAGCGGGTATAAGCCATTTTACCGCAGTTTCGGGACTGCACCTCACCGTTGTTTCTCATATACTTTTGCTTCTGATCTCACTGACCCCTCTTAAAAACCACAGATATTTCAAATTTATTGTATTATCCCTGCTTATCCTTTTGTTTACCCTGTTTTTCAAGCTTTCGCCCTCCGTAATAAGGGCGGGGATAATGCTTATAGTTTACTACGGCTCCGAGCCGTTTATGAGAAAAAGCAGCGTGATAAATTCAATGGGCATAGCCGTACTTGCGGTGACCTTGACAAACCCTTACGCCTGTACCGACGCGGGTTTCCTGCTGTCCTTGGCAGGTACGTTCGGAGTGGGGGCGGTCTCTCCGATGATATGCAAAAGGTTTAATAAAAGTAAGCTTACACCGATAAAAAACATGGCGGCGGCTTCCGCCTGCGCCGTGTTATGCACCTTTCCTTTGAGCTGTATATTTTTCGGCGGAATTTCCGTAATGGGAATTATAACAAATTTGCTTTTATATCCGCTGTTTCTTCCCGCACTGCTTTGTGCCGCATTATTTGCGGTATTTGGCGGGAACGGAAACGCTCTGATGTTTGTTTCGGGACTGTGCGCTAAGGCAATGATCTTTATAATCGATCTTATAGGCGGCTTCAGATACGCTTATTTTACCCTCGATTACAGCTTTTTTGTTCCCGTAAGTATTTTGTCGGTGCTGTTTGCGGTTTTTACCTATCTTTATTTCAAGGATATAAAGAAAACCCTGCGGGCGGCGGTGATTTCTCTGTGCGTAATGCTTTCGTTTACCGCTTTGTCCAACCTATATTATCGCGATAAAGCAAGTCTTGCCATGTATTCCGACGGAAACGACGCCTGTATAATAGCAAAACAGGAGGGAAGCGTATTTATCGCAGTGTCCGACGATTCGCAAAAGCTGCTGGACATTATCGGGGATTATCTAAAAAGCAATTTTATCGACGAGGTTTCCGTAATAAAAGTAATAAACCAAAGCAACAATAACTTAAGCGGATTTCAAAAAATACCATGCAGGGAATTTTTGCCGCCGGATAACACAAACGAGGTTTACAGCGATAAAATAACCTTGCAAAGTGAACGGGACAGGTGCAGGATAAAAATAAACGGGGTCAGCGTTTCTCTGTCTCCCGCCAAAGACCCCGTCGATGACGGTATCTCCGTTATATACGGCTATACCGGCAGTATAAAAGATTTAAACGGAATAATTTTCGCGTCAAGCAAAAGACTTTACGGCAATGACGAAAATAACATATACAAAAACCTTTACTATGATAAAGCAAGCTACATAATAACCGATAACGGATTTTTACGGGACAAAGGTTAAGCGCGGAAGGAATGATAATAAATGCCGACAGTGACCGAGGCACAGTTGATCAGCAATATAAAAAGCGGAAAATTTTCTCCCGTATACTTTTTTTACGGTGAGGAAAGCTTTCTTGTCAAAACCTACGCCATGAGAATAAAAAACAAAATTTTCGGCGACGTCAAAACGGATATAAATCTGCTTGAATTAAGCGGCAATCCCGATCTTGCAATGCTTTCCGATCACGCGGAGGCACTGCCGTTTTTTGCGGATCATAAGGTTATCTTAATAAACGACTTTAATCTTGAAAAGCTGCCCGAAGGTGATTTTGAGTTTTTTGAAAATATACTGAAAAACGTTCCCGATACTACCGTAATGGTTTTTTATTTAACGGGCTGCGGCTTTTCCCTGCGTTCAGGGAGAGTAAAAAAGCTGCTGGAAATTTTTAAGAAATACGCCGTTGTCTGTGAATTTAAGCCCCTTAACAAAATGAAAATAGGGGATATTATCCGCAAAAAGGTCAATAAGCAAAAAAGGCTTATTTCACCCACCAACGCCGAATATATCGCGGAGATAACCGCCTGCGACCTGAATTTGGCTTCGGTGGAAACCACAAAGCTTTGCTGCTATGTTGAAGAGGGAAAGGAAATAACAAGAGAAATTATCGACAGCATGATAGCCAAAAGGCTTGAAACAAAGGTTTTCACCTTGTCAGACGCAATGCTTGCGAAAAATAAAAGGGACGCGTTCAGAATACTGGACGAGCTGTTTGAGCAAAGAGTAGACCCGATTCCCGTGCTGGCGGCTTTATCCACGGTATATTCCGATTACTATACGGCTAAAGCGGCAAAGGACAAGGGTATTCCCCCGCAGCAGGTGGCGGCGGATTTCGGCTATACGGGAATGAAAGCCTCCTTTGCGGCAAAAAAGTACAGTCAGGCGGCTAAAATGGATATGAAAGACTTAAGAAACGCTATGGAGATCATTTTTGAAGCGGACGTAAAGTGCAAATCCTCAACTGTAAACAGAAGGCTGCTTTTAGAGGAAACCGTTTTAAAAATCATGAACGGTTAACATTATACGAATACGGGACAAAATATAACAAATGATACATTTAAAGGAAGCGTTGATAGTAGAGGGAAAGTATGATAAAATAAAGCTTTC
Source organism: Oscillospiraceae bacterium (assembly GCA_014796735.1). GTDB lineage: Bacteria > Bacillota > Clostridia > Oscillospirales > Ruminococcaceae > Ruminiclostridium_E. The sequence goes on along the minus strand of JAAVIG010000195.1, from coordinate 3,571 downwards.
CTCCATAACCGACGCGCTTATAATCACAACCGACGGCTTTTCCGTGTTTAAGAACAAGGAAAAGCTTGCTCTGATAAAAAGCCTTGCCGAAAGCTGCGGGGTTATCATACTTACCGACAGCGACAGCGCGGGCTTTAAGATACGGAATTATATAAGGGGCTGCACCCAAAAGGGAAAAGTTATCAACATCTATATTCCCGAAATATTCGGAAAGGAAAAAAGAAAAGCCGTACCCTCAAAGGAGGGCAAGCTTGGAGTTGAGGGAATACGGGCGGATATTTTAAGAAACGCTTTTGAAAAATCGGGGGTCATTCTTTCCGAAAACGAGAAGCCGAAAACCGAGTGGGCGACAAAAATCAGACTTTTTGACGACGGCTTTACGGGAAAGGAAAATTCGGAGGAAAAAAGAAAAAAGCTGCTTCGGCTTCTTTCTCTCCCGTCACTGCTTTCCACCAATTCGTTAATAGAAGTGCTGAATACAATGTTCACGCAAGAGGAATACGAAAATGCCGTGAAGCTGATAGACCAATCCCATTTTAAACTGACGTAATACCCACAGTTTAAAATGGGATTGCACCCGAAACACTAATCCCACATTTTAAAAAGGGATTAGTATTAGACGGCGAATCGGCATCGCTCAACTGAAAGGAAAATGTTGAATATATGGTTTTTTCAAGTCTGACCTTTATGTTTGTATTTCTGCCCATAGTGCTTTTATTGTACTATGCTGTGCCGAAAAAATTCAAGAATTTGTTTATATTGATAAGCGGGCTTATTTTTTACGCTTGGGGCGAGCCTGTTTACGTTCTTATAATGATAGCTTCGACCCTTATAGACTACACGGCGGGGCTGCTGATCTATAAATTTGACAAAAACAAAACGGTAAAGCTGATATGCTTGCTGGTGTCCCTGATTATGAATCTGGGACTGCTGGGCGTGTTTAAATACAGCGGCTTTATTATGCAGAATATCGACGCGCTGTTCGGAACGTCGCTTTTTGACCCGAAGCACGCTCTTCCGCTTCCTATCGGAATAAGCTTCTTTACCTTTCAGTCAATGTCCTACACCATAGATATGTACATGGGCAAGATAAAGGTGCAGAAAAACCCGATTTCCTTTGCCGCCTTTGTCACCCTGTTCCCGCAGATAGTGGCGGGGCCTATCGTGCGCTATGACGATATAGCGGCGGAGCTTGACAACAGAACGGTCGACATCGACTGCATTTACGAGGGTATTTTAAAATTTATAACGGGCGTCGGCAAAAAGGTGCTTATAGCAAACAATATCGGTATGCTCTGGACGGCCGTTAAGGGCATGGAGCAAAGCGAGCTGTCGGTATTAACGGCGTGGCTCGGCATAATCGCCTTTACTCTGCAAATATATTTCGACTTTTCGGGCTACTCGGATATGGCTATCGGACTTGGCAAAATGATGGGCTTTAATTTCCCGCAGAATTTCAATTATCCCTATCAGTCAAAAAGTATAAGCGAATTCTGGCGCAGGTGGCATATAACGCTCGGCGCGTGGTTCAAAAGCTATGTTTATTTTCCTCTTGGCGGCAGCAGAAAGGGGAAAGGCAGGACAGTGCTTAATCTTGCTGTGGTGTGGCTGCTTACGGGTATATGGCACGGCGCAAGCTGGAATTTCATTCTTTGGGGCGTGCTTTACGGAGTTGTTATCATTATCGAAAAGCTGTTTCTCGGAAAAATTCTCGAAAAGATACCCTCCTTTTTCTCCTGGCTTTACACTATGATCCTTGTAATATTGGGTTGGGTGCTTTTCGATACGGCGGATATTCCCACGGCTTTGGGGTATATGGGCGCAATGTTCGGCGGCACGGGAATCCTTTCGGACAGCCGGGGCATGTATTACCTTTTGAATTACGGAATAATTACCGTTATAGCCGTTTTCGCCTGCACTGACGCGTTCAAGCTTATACTTGAAAAGCTCAGATCAAAAGTGCCGATGCTTATAAATTATATCACGCCTTTTACAAAAATGGCGGTGCTGGTGCTTTCCACCGCATATCTTGCGGACGCTACCTATAATCCGTTTCTGTATTTTAATTTTTAAAATATGTTGTTTTAGGCAGTCGCACAAAGCTTTCTTCATAGGAAAGGAACATCACAGATATGAAAAATTTATATAAAAAGATAATGATAGCGTTTTTTGCCGTATTTTTGGCGGCAATGCCGATTTTGACGCTTGTTTTTCTCTCTCCCGAGGAAACACCCTTTTCGGAAAATGAAAACCGGTATTTGTCCGCGTTTCCTAAGCTCAGCTTAAAGACCTACAGGGAAGAGACCTTTATGGAGGGCTTTGACGACTGGATCTCCGACAGGTTTTTCGGACGCGAGGACTGGATAGTGCTTAAAAACAAGACCGATTCGGCCTTGGGAAAAACCGAGACCAACGGTGTTTTTATCGAAAACAATATGATGATGCAGATCTGGAAGGACTACGACGAGGAGATTTACGCAAGAAACCTGAAAGCAATAAACAATTTTGCGGAAAACCACCCCGAAATTCCCGCCTACTTTATGCTTGTGCCCAACGCGCAGGAAATATACCGGAACAATGTTCCCAAATATGCGGAGGTAGGCAGTCAGAAAAAGTATATAGATAAATTCTACTCGGAGTTAAAGGGCTTTGAGGGCACAATCGACGCTTATTCCGCCCTTACCGACCGCAAAAGCTCCTACATTTATTACCGCACCGACCACCACTGGACGAGCTACGGCGCTTTTACCGCCTATGAAGCCGCCGCGTCCGTTCTCGACTATGACAATTACAAGTACGATTCTTTTACCATAGAACACGCAAGCAATGAGTTCAGAGGCACTCTGTTTTCAAAGACCCTTGATTTTGACGTAACGCCCGACGTTATCGATTATTACACCTTAACGGATGGGGAACCGAGCGTAAAGGTCTCGGTGTTTAAAAACTTTGACACTAAAACGGGGAAAGTGCTTTATGACGAATACGACAGCATGTATTTCAGAAGCTTTTTACAGGTAAAGGACAAATATTCCTCGTTCTTAGGACAAAATTCACCTCTTGTTACCGTTGAAAACGAAAACGCCAAAAGCGACAGGTCGCTGCTGATAATCAAGGACAGCTACGCCCATTCAATAGTTCCTTTTTTGTCAAAGGAATACAAAAAAGTCACCATGATAGATTTAAGATATATCAACACCGATTTTCAGGTTATGGCGCCTTTAAGTGATTACGACCAGCTGCTTTTCCTTTATAACGTTATCACTTTTTCGGAGGACAAGGATTATATTATAAGGCTTAATCTGTGTGAGTGAAAATTGGATTGATATGAGAACAAGTTCTAAAAACAGTACGGTATAAATCAAAGGTCGGTTAAAAGAAATAATTGAAATACTTTTAACCGATTTTTTATGTGTAAAAAAAATGAAAATTAACATACCTCTATTGACATTTGATAAAAAGCTGAATATAATAATATTCGTTGAACAATCGTTGAACAAAATCAGAGGTTATTATGGCAAAGAATGAAGCGACATTCCGAAAAGAACAGGCGGAAAACACAAGGCAAAAGCTG
>JAAVIG010000194.1 GCA_014796735.1 Oscillospiraceae bacterium | reverse complement strand
ATACTAATATCCATTTAAACACAATATAAAATCAAAGTTTAAATGGATATTACACCCAAAGCACTATTATCCAATTAAAACCATTTTTTCAAGTTTTTAATTGGATAATAGTATTAATACTAATCCCTTTTAAAAATGTTGGATTAGTGTTTTGGGTGCAATCCCTTTTTAAACTGTGGGTATTACGTCAGTTTAAAAAGGGATTGGTATTAAACGATATTTTTAAAAAATTTTAACGAAGCCCCAAAAAAACAAAAAAGAGGGCAAAACGCCCTCAAAATTTTGACAGCTTCGGTTACGAACGAAATTCGCTGAAACCGTTTTGAAAACGCGTAAATCCGCTTGCGGTAAGCATTTTCTTAGCCGTTAACCTCATTTTTTTCTGTTTTTTCGGAATTTCCTGTTTTCGGGTTTTGCGTGTCAAATAACAATTACGTAAACGTGAAGAGCGGGTTACTCCTCATAAAACATTCGTATCTTGGTGTCCTCAAAGCTTACAGGCGCTTTTCCTTCGTCGATAAGCTCGATCATGACCTTAACGATAGCGGGATCAAACTGTGTTCCCGCACAGCGCTGAAGCTCGTCCTTGACCCAACTGCTGTCCTTGCTCTGCTGATAGTGCCTGCCTCCCGACATGGTATCGTAGCTGTCGGCAACGCAGATTATACGGGCGAAGTAGGGTATATCCTCGCCCTTTAAGCCCTCGTTGTAGCCCGTGCCATCGTACCTTTCATGGTGATACCTTGCGCCCTCGCTTATACCGGGGATAGAAGCAAAATCCTTTAAAATCTCGCCGCCTATAAGCGGGTGCCGCTTTATCGTTTCGATCTCCTCGTCTGTAAGCTTGCCCGGCTTGTTTATTATTCTGTCGGAAATACCGATCTTTCCTATATCGTGAAGCAGGGCGATATTGTATATCCTTTCCTGATCGTCCTCGGAGAAGTTCAGCTTTTTGGCGATCTCAAGGGAGTAGGTTGCAACTCTTAAGGAATGACCGTTTGTGTACTTATCCTTTGCGTCAATTGCGTTGGCGAAAGTTTTGAGAGCTTCGCCTATAATTCGCCTGTACTCGTTCTGACGCTTCTTAAGGTGTGCGGTCTTGATATGTATTACAGCCATCGCACCCAGCACGATAACGGCCAAAAGCAAAACTCCGACTATGATCCAGAACCATGTCAGCTCCACGAGACTGTAATCCTTATGCACGGGTACGGTCAAAGAAGATACCACGGTTTCTCCGTCCGCACCCAGAACCTCCATGCAAAATTCGTAGTCGCCGCCCGAAAGATTGGTGTAGCTTGCACTCATGGGCTCGCTGTTGGCAAGTACGGTAACTCCCTCGTCAAAGCCTTTCAGGCTGTATCTTACCGTCACTGTTTTTCCCGAAAAGGAAAGGGGGGCAAAATTGAAGGTAAGACGGGTAGCACCGCTGTCTAAATTAACGCTTTCCGGATAGCTGTAAACCGTTTTGTCGACCGTGACCTGATTTACCGCCCCTCGGATCGCCGTTTCGTTCTCGTTCATTTGTTGAAGATCAAGCAGGGAAATTCCCTCGGAGGTGCATAAATAAAGTATGCCGTCCTTTTCGGTGTTCCATGTGTTGGCGTTTAACGTGCCTGTCAGGCCGTAGGCGTTGCCCAATATGCGCACCTTGGTCTCTTCACCTGCCAGCAGCTTTTCTCTGTTAAGAATATTTATGCCGTTGCTCTGCATGAGCCAGAGCTCGCTTCCCTGCAGCCTGATATCGAAAACGCTTCCGGGGCTTTTCGAGTAATTGTCCAACAGCCTAAAGCTTTCAAAATCCCAGTAATAAAGGCTGTTTCCCGCGCTGATAAATAAGCCCTCGCCGTTTTCGTCAAGAAGCATGCGAAGCACTACTCCCGCAGGCAAGCCTTCGTCAAAGCCGTAATGAGTAACCGTGCCGTCCTTTATGGCGTAGATTCCCTGCCCGTCGCTGCCTGCGTACAGCGTGCCGTCGCTGCCCTCGCAAAGCGAAAGGATGATGGGATAATCCAGTCCGTTTTCATTGGTATAGGTTTCTGTCACCTCTCCGTTTTCTATAATGCTTACTCCGTTTTGAGTAGCCACCGCGATACTGCCGTCGGACAGCTCGGCGGTAAGACGTATCTGACTGCTTGAAAGTCCGCTTTCCTCGCTGTAACGGGTAATTTTTCCGCTGTCGGGCTCGTACATCAGCAGTCCGTTCTGATAATACGCCCCTATCCATATATTGCCCTTGCTGTCGCAGTTTATATTGCGTATACGTTCGCCCTCGAGACTTTCGGTCAGCTCGTTTGTTATCTGCCGGAAGCCGCTGTTTAATATGATAACGCCGCTGTCCGTGCCCAGATAATAAAAGCCCTCATTATCAATGGCGATAGTATTTATAAATGTATCCGAAATGCTCGCGGCGGAATTGGGATTGCTGAAAAGACTGTCCACAATATGTATAACTCCGTAGCTGCTTGACGCCGCCCAGACGTTGCCCTCGTAGTCGAAGCAGACTGTCCTTGAAGAAGCGGTATGCTCGCTGTTTATCGTGTGCATGCCGCCGCTGCCGTCTACGTAGCCCAAGCCGTTTTGCGCCGCCACCCATAAATTGCCGGCGTTGTCTTCTGTCACCCAGTTGGCGGTGGATATTTCGCCCGTGCGGTATTCGGTCAGCTCAAAGGAATCGTCGGAATAATTGCCGTCCAGAAGCTTAACGCGGTAAAGATAATTGTCGCTTGTGCCCAAAAGGACATCGCCGCTTTCGGTACCGCCCAGACAGTACATGGAGGAGTTAAGATGCTTTGACGAATCAAAGCTGCCTATTATCTCACCGTCTTTTACAAGCATAGCAAGCCCGTTGTCGATACATGCCCATATAACGCCGTTTGTGTCCGCCGCTAAGTTATATACGGTTGAGCTTATCTCATCGCTTATCTGCGTCAGAGTGTTGTCGCTTTCCGCCCTTGCAAGCCCCGAGGTGGCTCCCACGTAGATCTCGCCGTTTTTGCCCTCCGCAAAAGAGCGTATGGACAGAAACTTTGCGTTATTCTCGTGGGTCAGCTGTACAAAGCCGTCGTTTTCGCAGTAAAACACGCCCTGATCGTTGGTGCCTATCCAAAGCCTGCCGCTGCTGTCCTGAAACAGCGCCCTTATACTGGAGGACGGAAAAACGCCGTTTTCCGAGTAATTGTGAAACGAGATGCCGTCATATCGGATAAGTCCGCCGTAGCTGCCTATCCAGACATAGCCCTCCGAGGTCTGTATGACCGCGTTGGCCTCGCCCGTGGGCAAGCCGTTGGAGTCGTCAAAGGTGTAAATTATACTGTTTTCGAGCGCGGGGCTTTCCGCCGATACGGTCAGAGAAAGCATGAGGGAAAATGCCAGTGAAAATAACAACATGACAAGATGTTTCTTATTCATGGTATATTTCTCCTTATTTTTATTATTATTCGGGGGCCTTAAGCAATTTGCAGGCGGTCCTGTACATGACTTTTTCTCTCTCGCCGTCCGTAAGCTCCAATTTATCCATATATCTAAGCTCGTCTTCTATATTCCACATGGGATAGTCGGTGCCGAACATTACCCTGTCGGGAGTAAAGGCTCTTATATATTCAAGCGCCTTTTCGGGGCTTAAGGTATATAAAGAGCTGCTTGTATCAACATAAACGTTTGGATTATCCGCAAGATACCTTTTTCCGTCGTCCCACTCGCTCCAGCCGCCGAAATGAGCCGCTATTGCGGTAAGCTTCGGAAAATCCTTTAACGCGTCGGCAAGTCGCTTGGGAGAGGAGTAGTCGTAACGAAAATCTCCCGTGTGGAAAAGTATGGGAAGTCTGCCCTCCGCAGCCTCATAAATGTCATAAGCCTTTCGCTCGTTGATCTTAAACTGCTGAAAATCGGGGTGAAGCTTTATTCCCTTTAAGCCGAGGCTGATTGCCCTGTCGATCTCCGTTCCGATCTCCTTTTTTTCCATAAGCGGGTGCAGAGCGCAAAAGCCGACGAGCATATCGGGGTGCGCCTTGACGCTTTCCGCGATAAAATTGTTTATGCTTTGCACCTGCGCGGGAGTTGTGGCGACGGACTGTACAAGACATTTGTCAACGCCGACCCTCGAGTACAGCTCCATAAGGGTTTTGACCGAACCGTCAAAGTCCATGTGAAGATCGTAGAATTTTCCTATGTTCAAGGAAGCCTTGGCGGCTATTTTTTCGGGAAAAATGTGACAGTGCGCGTCAAATATTTTCAAGTTATCAGATCCTTTTTTATGATGTATGGAAATAGTATACCATTTTTTGGTGAGAAATTCAAGTGAATTTACACTGTTTGTTTTTTTAAAAATTGTCAAAAATTTCTAAAAATACTCTTGAAATACTTTGACATTTCTGTTAAAATAATAAAGTAATACCATTTTATTTTTGGTATGGTCAATAATATCAAAAATTAAATTTAATAAAAGGAAGGTGCCAAAATGAGCAAGCTTAACAAGAAAAACGTAGAAGACCTTAACGTAAAGGGCAAACATGTCCTTGTCCGCGTGGATTTTAACGTTCCTCTGAAGGAAGGTAAGATCACCAACGACAACAGAATCGTTGCCGCTCTCCCCACTATCAACAAGTTAGTTGAAAACGGCGCGAAAATCGTTCTCTGCTCGCATCTCGGAAAGCCCAAGAACGGTCCCGAGGATAAGTTCTCCTTAGCTCCCGCCGCTGCAAGACTGGCGGAGCTGGTTGACACAAAGGTAGTTTTTGCAAAGGACGATAACGTTGTAGGCGACAACGCCAAAAAGGCCGTTGCGGAGATGAATGACGGCGAGATCGTTGTTCTTGAAAATACACGCTTCCGCGGCGCGGACGAGACCAAGAACGGAGAGGGCTTCGCCAAGGAATTGGGCGATCTTGTAAACAACGAATACTTTGTAATGGACGCCTTCGGCTCCGCTCACAGAGCTCACGCTTCCACAGCGGGCGTTACCAAGTTCGTTAAGGAGACCGCTGTAGGCTACTTAATGAATAAGGAAATCGAGTTCCTCGGCAACGCCGTTGAAAACCCCGTTCGTCCTTTCGTTGCTATTCTCGGCGGCGCAAAGGTTGCGGATAAGCTCAACGTTATTTCCAACCTCCTCGAAAAGTGCGACACACTTATTATCGGCGGCGGTATGGCTTATACATTTATCAAGGCTCAGGGCGGCGAGATCGGCACCTCTCTTGTTGACGAAGAAAAGCTTGACTACTGCAAGGAAATGATCGCCAAAGCGGAAAAGCTGGGCAAAAAGCTCCTGCTTCCCGTTGATACAAAGGTTGCAAAGTCCTTCCCCGATCCTATCGACGCTCCCATTGAGGTTTCCGTTGTTGAAAGCAGCAAGATCCCCGCAGATATGATGGGCCTTGACATCGGCACCAAAACCACCGAACTGTTCGCAAACGAGGTCAAATCGGCAAAGACCGTTGTCTGGAACGGACCTATGGGCGTATTTGAGAACCCCGTTCTTGCAGAGGGCACAAAGGAAGTGGCAAAGGCTCTTGCAGAAACCGACGCTACCACCGTTATCGGCGGCGGCGACAGCGCGGCGGCAGTTGTACAGCTTGGCTTTGCGGATAAGATGAGCCATATCTCCACAGGCGGCGGCGCTTCCCTTGAATATCTTGAGGGTAAGGTCCTTCCCGGCATTGACGTTATTCAGGATAAGTAAATAAAAAGCATTTCTAAGATAAAAAGGCGATAAAAGCGGCAATACAGGCTTTTCCGCCACCGTATTGCAAAAAGGGCGGTCTTTTCCGCCCTTTAACGCTTTTTACGCATATGGGCGTTATGGGTGTTGAGCTTTATTTTTTAAGGAGTGAGCGTATGGACTTTAAAAACCTTGAGATACATTTTATGGGCTTTTGCAATGCGCAGAGCGCGGAAATGCGCGAGTGCAGCTTTACCGACTGTGAAATACACAGCTGCTTTATGGATCGCACAAAGGTTCGTGATTCAAGGTGGGAAAATGCCGTTTTCAAAAAAATGTATATGGAGAAGTGCGTATTCGATGAAGTAAACCTTAACAGCTCCTCGTATAATAATATGTCTATGCTGAGTTCAAGCTTTAAAAACGCCGCGTTAAACGAAACGAATTTTAAAGACACCGCTTTAACCGACTGCCGCTTCGATAACTCAAATATAAGCGGATCAAAATTTGTCGGCGCGGATCTTAGCGGAGTTGAGATCGACGGAGAATGTAACATTGAGGGAATGACCGTTGACGGAATACCCGTAGAAGAGCTTTTGAAGCTGTATAAAGAAAAAATTTTTAATGAAAGGTAAATAGTATGAACAAGAATGTAAGAAAGGCAGTAATTGCCGGAAACTGGAAAATGAACAAGACAAGACCCGAAGCAAAGGAGCTTATCGAGGCTATGAAGCCTTTGGTAGAGGACGCGGGTTGTGAGGTGGTTATCTGCACACCCTACACCAACCTTGAAACCGCGGTTGAAATGACCAAGGGCACCAACATCAAGGTAGGCGCGGAAAATGTACACTTTGAAAAATCGGGCGCGTTCACGGGTGAGATCTCCGCGGATATGCTTACCGAAATGGGAGTTGAGTACGTTATTATCGGTCACAGCGAGCGCAGACAGTATTTCGGCGAGACCGACGAGACCGTTAACAAGAGAACAAAGGCTGCTTTGGCAGCGGGCTTGAAGCCCATTGTGTGCGTGGGCGAGCTGCTTTGGGAAAGAGAGTGCAATATCACCGAGGAGGTTGTGGGACGTCAGATCAAGCTTGACTTCTACGATGTATCGGCTGAGGATATTAAAAAGTGCGTTATCGCTTACGAGCCCGTATGGGCGATCGGCACCGGCAAGACCGCTACCGCCGATCAGGCTGAGGAGGTTTGCGCCTTTATCCGCGGTAAGCTTGCCGCTCTGTACGGAAACGATACCGCACAGGCTGTTACGATCCAGTACGGCGGATCCATGAACGCGGGCAACGCCGCTGAGCTGGTTGCAAAGGAAAATATTGACGGCGGACTTATCGGCGGCGCAAGCCTTAAGGCGCCCGATTTTGCAGAGATCGTAAAGGCTGCGTCCAACGGCTGAGTTTAAATATAAGCAATTGCGAAATAAAAAAATGAAAGCGGCGAAGCCGCAAGTACTTTTTTCGCTTCCTTTTTGTGTTACAAAAAGGAAGTGGGGGTGAAGCGGAGCTTTAGCTCCGCGAGGGGGCAAAGCCCCTTGAAGTGTATAATTACATCCAACGCAGAAGCAGGCGAAGCCGCCGCTTCGGGCGTTGAGAAAAAACTTCAATTACGAAACTTTAACCCCATTATAATGCTGCATTTTTTGAGTTTTACAATTGCCTATGAGTTTAAAGAAGAAAGGATAACATTATTATATGAAAGCTAAAAAACCTATTTTACTGGTTGTAATGGACGGTATAGGCTTCAGCAAAACAGGTCTGGGCGACGCCGTTACACTTGCCAACACTCCCACCCTTGACTGGCTGCTGCAAAACTGCCCCAACACAAGGCTTAAAGCTCACGGCGGCGCGGTAGGTCTTCCCTCCGACGACGATATGGGCAACAGCGAGGTCGGACACAACGCCATAGGCTGCGGTCAGATCTACTCTCAGGGCGCCAAGCTTGTTAACGAGTCCATCGAAAGCGGCAAGATGTACGGCTCCGATACATGGCAGGAGGTCGTTTCCAACGTAAAGAAAAACGGTTCCGTGCTGCACTTTATCGGACTTCTTTCCGACGGAAACGTTCACTCCAATATCTCTCACCTGTTCAGCATGCTTGAACAGGCTAAAAAAGAGGGCGTATCAAAGGCGCGTGTTCATATTCTCCTTGACGGACGCGACGTTCCCGCAACAAGCGGTCTGATTTACGTTGAGCAGCTTGAAAGTAAGCTTGCCGAGCTTAACGACGGAAGCTTTGACGGCAGGATCGCCAGCGGCGGCGGCAGAATGAAGGTCACAATGGATCGTTACCAGGCAAACTGGGGAATGGTGGAATTGGGCTGGAAAACTCACGTAAAGGGCGATGGCAGACAGTTTAGTTCCGCTAAGGAAGCTATCGAGACCTACCGCGAGGAAAACGAGGGAATAATCGACCAGGATCTGCCCGCGTTCGTTATTGCGGAAAACGGCGAAGCTGTAGGAAAAATCAACGACAAGGACAGCGTAGTGCTCTTCAACTTCCGCGGAGACAGAGCTATAGAGCTTTCCATGGCGTTCGACAACGATATTTTCACTTTCTTTGACAGAGGTGCGAAGCCCGACGTGGTATACGCGGGCATGTTACAGTACGACGGCGACTTAAAGCTGCCCAAGCGTTATCTGGTAAGCCCTCCCGAGATCAAGAATACCTTGTCCGAGCTGCTTGTCAGCAACGGCTACAAGCAGTACGCGGTAAGCGAGACGCAGAAATACGGTCATGTTACCTACTTCTGGAACGGCAACAGAAGCGCCAAGTTCAGCGAGGAGCTGGAGACCTTTAAGGAAATACCCTCCGATAACGTAAGCTTTGATCAGCGTCCGTGGATGAAGTCCGCAGAGATCACCGACGACCTGATCGAAGTGATCAGGAGCGGCGAGTACGACTTTATCCGCTGCAACTTCCCCAACGGCGACATGGTGGGACACACGGGAAGCTTAGACAGCACCATTATCGGCGTTGAAAGCGTGGATATAGGACTTGACAGACTTAAAAAGGTTTGTGACGAGTGCAATGTTACAATGCTTGTGACCGCTGACCACGGAAACGCGGACGAAATGGTGGAAAAAAACAAAAAGGGCGAGTTGGCGGTAAGAACCGCTCACTCCTTGAATCCCGTGCCCTTTATTATCTACGATAAGGACATCCAATACAGGATAGAGCCTTCGGACAGCTACGGACTGGCAAATATCGCGCCCACTGTGGCTAAGATGTTCGGCTTGGACATTCCCGCCTGCTGGGAAAAGTCTATGCTTCAGGATTGACAGATCAATAAAAAAACCGCCGTCTTACGTGACGGCGGTTTTTCAGCTTGTCGAAAAACCCCTGAAAATTGTGATTTTCCGACAAGCTGTCGCCGATTTTCGGCTTTGCCGAAAATCAAAAATCGGAAAATTCCTTCGGAATTTCCACGATTTTAAGGCTATTATCTCAATTTGGAGAAATACCCTGACGGTTTTTCTCCAAGCCTCTTTTCCCTCCGAAATTTATGGATTTTTACTTTTTTGACAGCCTGAAAAACCGCCGTCTTATACTAATCCCTTTTAAAACTGTTGGATTAGTGTTTAGGGTGTAATCCCTTTTTAAACTGTTTACAACTCGGCAGTTTAAAAAGGGATTAGTATTACGTGACAGCGGTTTTTTACCTGTTGATATTGTCCGAGAGTATAATTTTACTAAATAAAATTGATTACATTTTTGTGCAAAATATAAATTTTGCACTCTAAAATCAAAAAAACTCTTTGAGGGTGTTGTAAAAAATATAAAAATGTATTATAATTATATCTATATATGTAGGGCGATTTGATTTTCATGTTCTGCCTTGATGCACCCGTTCTTTTTCGGCAGTACATAAACGCTTTTGCATTAACTATTGATAATATAAGGAGCTTCTGCAATGAGTGAAACAGGCATCAATGGAATTGTATTGGATAAAATTCCGCTGAATGTAATGAATATTGCATTTATGCGAAAGCTGAACGAATTCGACTGTGCCGTCGTTATGGACGAGCAAGGGAACGGTAAACATTCAAAGGCGCAGTTGGCAGTGCTTGAAGCTGTTGTCGGGGTCAAGAATCCCTGTGTTCTGATAATTACCACGGGAAAGCTTATGTACGAGTGGTACGAGAGCCTGCTTAAAGGCATAGGCGCGGATTTTAAGTTTATTACGCCCGATCCCGGCAGTATCAACTTTTTTTCGCCAAAGCTGAGCAATCTTTATATTACCTGCACCGAAGCCTGCGATAACCCCATATTTAAAAAGATCAAGGATTCGGGTATCGTCTGGGATCTGGTGATCATTGACGGCGGCTTGGCCAAGAGCGGTATCGATGCCGATAAAATACTCGGCGGATTTGATTTTAAGGCGAAGAAAATGGTTATTTTCGCCGCTTATCTCAATCCCAAGCGCGATGCGGCGGAAAAACTGGCTAAGCTCCCCGAAAGGTTTCTGGCGAATAAGACAAAAGCGGATTATTTCAGCGGCAACCTTCCCAAAGATGATATAACGGACTTTACTCTTTCCTCGCCTTATTCCCGCTATTACGGCAGCGGAACATTGATCGCTCCCAAGATCAAGACGATCACCTATGCCGCAAACAAAGAGGTTCTTAAGGCTAAGTTTGAGCAGACAGGCTCCGTATCCCCATACCGCTACGGCGGAAATATTTTCGAGGAGCTTACCCTCGATACGCGCAAGCTGTACAATCTTGATAAATATGACGACAAGACGGTAACAAGCCTGAGAGAGTCCGACATCAAGCTTGACGCGTACATCAACGAGCTTACAAGGCTTGCGGAAAATCCCGACAACAGGATAATCACTTATTTTTCGTCGGAAAAGACCCTTGAATATGTTTATAAGGTGCTGTCCACCTCCGTTATAGGCTTAAAGCAAATTACCAAGGTGAAAAAGAAAGGAATATACCGTATCGATGACACTATGCGGTGCTTTGAGGCGGGAGATAAGCAGGATACACGGATACTGCTT
>JAAVIG010000193.1 GCA_014796735.1 Oscillospiraceae bacterium | reverse complement strand
TGGTCAAAATTTCAAAAAAGTTTGAATACGAGCTTGAAACAATGTTCGCTGGCGGCGGAAGCGACGATCCCGATATTGAGGAGCTGTATACCATTGACGGATTTAATGATTTCAGCGATATAGACGGCGACGAATAACGAAAAACTACCTAAAAAAGTAAACATACAAAAAAAGAAAGGACAGCTTACTCAATGGAAAAAATTAAAATGCCGACACCTCTTGTTGAGATGGACGGCGACGAAATGACCCGAATCATCTGGAAAATGATAAAGGACATACTTCTGACGCCTTACATTGATTTAAACACAGAATATTACGATCTGGGCTTGGTACACAGAAACGAGACCGACGATCAGGTTACCGTCGACAGTGCCAACGCCACAAAAAAATACGGCGTTGCCGTTAAGTGCGCCACCATTACCCCCAACGCTCAGAGAATGACGGAATACAATCTTAAGGAAATGTGGAAATCCCCTAACGGCACCATAAGAGCAATTTTGGACGGTACGGTTTTCAGAGCGCCCATAACGGTAAAAGGAATCACCCCTCTTATTCCCACATGGAAAAAGCCCATCACTATTGCCCGTCACGCCTACGGCGATGTTTACAAAAACACCGAAATGAGAGTTTCGAAGGGCAGCAAGGCGGAGCTTGTCGTTACAGATAAAGACGGCAATGAGACCCGTGAGCTAATACATGATTTTAAAGGCTCCGACGGTATTATACAGGGCTTGCACAATCTTGACGAAAGCATAGGAAGCTTTGCCCGCTCCTGCTTTAACTTTGCTCTGGACATCAAACAGGATCTGTGGTTTGCCACTAAGGACACTATCTCCAAAAAGTACGACCACCGTTTCAAGGATATTTTCCAGGAAATTTTCGACTCGGAGTACAAGGACAAATTCAATGAAGCGGGGATCGAGTATTTTTATACTCTTATCGATGACGCGGTCGCGCGTGTCGTACGCTCCGAGGGCGGATATATCTGGGCGTGCAAAAACTATGACGGAGACGTTATGTCGGATATGGTGGCAACCGCGTTCGGAAGCCTCGGTATGATGACTTCGGTTTTGGTATCTCCCGACGGAGTTTACGAGTACGAAGCGGCTCACGGCACCGTTACCCGCCACTACTATAAGCACCTGAATGGCGAGGAAACCTCCACCAACTCCGTCGCTACCATATTTGCGTGGAGCGGCGCGCTGAAAAAGAGAGGTCAGCTTGACAATGTTCCCGAGCTGTCCGACTTTGCTGAAAAGCTGGAAAAAGCCACTGTACAGACTATTGAGGACGGCGTTATGACGGGCGACTTGATTGCCCTGTCAACTCTTCCCGATAAGAAAAAGGTCAATACAGAACAATTCCTTTTGGAAATCAAGGATAGGCTTGAAAAGCTGCTGTGATTTGAAAAGAAGGTGATATTTTGCCAAAAAACGGAAAAATATCCAATTCCGTAATTCGCCGTTTGCCAAGATACTACCGTTTTTTAGGTGAGTTACAGGAGGAGGGTATAACAAAAATTTCATCGGGCGAGCTTTCACAGCGAATGAAGCTTACCGCGTCACAGATAAGGCAGGATTTAAACTGCTTCGGCGGCTTTGGACAGCAGGGCTACGGATATAACGTGTCCGAGCTCAGAGATGAGATCGGCGCGATCATCGGCATAGATAAACGCTTGAACGCGATTCTTGTAGGTGCCGGAAATTTAGGCAAGGCGGTCGCTCTTCATCTGGATTTTGAAAACTGCGGCTGTAAGCTTATAGGAGTATTTGATTCAAATCCCGATCTGAGCAATACCGCTCTCGGAGATATGAAAATCTTAAGCACTTCTCTTTTGGACAGCTTTTGCAAAAGCAATAAACCTCAGATTGCGATCCTATGTATACCCAAAGAAAGCGCAAAGGAGCTTTGCGATAAGTTATTGGGACTTGGTGTACGCTCGTTTTGGAACTTCTCACATTATGACTTGAATCTTGAATATGAGGACGAGAACATTATAGTAGAAAATGTGCATTTGGGCGACAGTCTGCTGACACTTACATACCGTACAAATAATAAATAAACAATTGGCTGGCGCAGCGCGTCAGCCAATTGTTTATTGTAATCTTTTAAGGCAGCTCAATAGTGTAATCTTCTCCGCCTGCTCCCCTCATTATCGCTTCATGAATATCCTCATGCAGCTTTGTGTACGTATATCTGTTAAACAGTGCAAACGCTTCACCGCTGCCGCTGTCATTGCCGTTATCCCACCAAATGGGAAGAAGCCCGTTTTCCTTGGCAGCCTTGGTAACATATTCCACATAGTATCTGCGGTGATCGTCATTTCCGTTTTTATTGTTGACAGCACCGTATTCGCCTATAATAACGGGAATATTATTATCCACAAATTTTGCTTTGACCCTTCCGAAAATGTCGTTTACCCAATCCTCCTGACCCCAACCGTCGGTATTGGTGCCTGTCTGACCCCAGTCTCCCTTGCCTTCTCCCGCAAAGTTCCAAGGATCGTAAAAATGTATTTCCATCATAAGCTTGTCGGAAACGGTATCGGTAGGCATAGTCATTTTTAAAGAAGCGTCGCCGTTTGTGTTGTAGGCCTGCACTATAAGAATACGCTTTTCGTTATTGCCGCCCGTTGCTCTAACCGTGTCAACAAATGACTGATTGGCTCTGTCGGTGATCCTCAGATACTCGCTTGAGGGATTGGAATAGCCCTTATGAAACTCATTCATTCCCGCAAACATCAGATGCTCGTCATATACGTTGAAATATTCCGCGATCTGCTTCCAAAGAGCCTCAAACTTCGCGATCATTCCGTCCTCGTCCGACGGTGCGGGCGTAAGCCAGGACTGATTTGTATCATTGCCGTCATGGTGAATATTTATCATTGCGTACATATCGTTGTCAAGAACGTAATCAACAACTTCCTTTACTCTTGCGAGCCATTCCTCGTCAATCGTATAGGTCTCCTCATCAAAATGTCCCATCCATGTCACAGGGATGCGAACAACGTCAAAGCCCGCTTCCTTGACCGCGTCAATAAGCGCCTTTTCGATATAGGGATTTCCCCACGCGACCTCGCTGGCAAGTCCGGTTCCGACCGCGTCAAGCGAATTTCCCAGATTCCAGCCTACCGTCATTTTTTCATATAACTCCATAGCGGTAATATCGGCGATTTCCTTTATATGCGTTTTTGTATCATCCTGCGGGGCACCGCCTTCCCCCGAGCTGTCACAGCCTGTTACGGCAGAAACGCATAAAGCCGCCGCCAAAACAAGAGATAAAAATCTTTTTTTCATACGGAATATCCTTTCGTAAATTTTATGCAAACGATTACATTAAGATTTTATCATAATATTCATAAAATGTCAATATTTTCAAATCACTTTTTTGTAAGATTTTAAAAAGCACATTTTGATTGAAAAAAACAATATACTGTGATATAATTTTTTTATTAAATTACAAAAAGAGGTCAAATAAACAAAATGAGCTTAAACAAAGAAAATATCTTACATCAATTAAAAAGGATAGGAAAATACATAGCCGTTTTCCTGAAATGGCTTCTTTTAAGCATAATTACCGCGGCAGTATGCGGCGGCGCGGGCTGCCTTTTCCATATGCTGATAGAGCTTGCAACGGGACTTCGTGAGGACTATGGCTTTATAATATGGTTTTTGCCGATCGGCGGCCTGATAATCGTCTTTTTGTATCATATATTCAAGCTTGAAAAAATCGACGGTACTAACTACGTAATAGACTCTATCCGCAAGGACGGAATGGTTCCGTTTACAATGGCTCCGGGAATACTGACCGGCACGGTGCTCACCCATATGCTGGGCGGCTCGGCGGGCAGAGAGGGCGCGGCTTTACAGCTTGGAGGAAGCCTCGGCTCCTCTTTGGGAAGAATTTTCAAATTGGACAGCAAGGACATGCATGTTATCGTGCTTTGCGGAATGAGCGCGGTGTTTACGGCGCTTTTCGGAACTCCCCTGACCGCCGTAATCTTTGTAATGGAGGTAATAAGCGTAGGCGTTTTTTACGGAAGCGCGATAATGCCGTGTGTTTTTAGTTCGGTTTTTACCTATTATATAACGGAATTGCTTAATATACATCCTGTAAGCTATATTTTATCCTATGTCCCCGCTATAACTCCCGCTTCACTGCTTCAAAGCATAGGGTTGGCAGCAATTTTTGCGGTAACAAGTATTTTATTTTGTCTTGCTCTTTCAAAGGGCGGCGGATTGCTTCATAAAGTGATAAAAAATGATTATATAAGAGCCGCGGCGGGCGGCTTGGCGATAGTTTTGCTGACCCTGCTTTTCGGTACGGATTACAACGGCGCCGGAATGGGGATAGTTCAAAACGCCATTTTGGACGGTACGGCAAAGCCCGAAGCCTTTATCTTAAAAATACTTTTTACCGTTATAACTCTCGGCTGCGGCTACAAAGGCGGAGAGATCGTTCCTACATTCTTTGTGGGCGCGGCTCTCGGCTGTACCGTTGCGCCGCTTATGGGAATGGACCCGGGATTCGGTGCGGCATTGGGGCTGGTGGGAGTGTTCTGCGGAGCCACCAATGCACCTATCGCCTCCATGATGCTCAGTATTGAGCTTTTCGGTGTGGAGGGACTGCCGTATTTTATAATCGTCTGTGCTGCAAGCTATATGCTGTCCGGATATTTCAGCCTGTATAAATCGCAGATAATTGTATACGACAAGCTCAAAGCGGTTTTTATAAACAGAAATACGAAATAACAAAGACCGGTATAAGAAATCGGATAAATTATCTTTTTCTATACATCACATAGGTATTTTGACTAAAAAATTTGTATATTTTGTCAAAGGAAATTTTGTGAAAAGTATTGCAAAATTTGGTGAAATATGGTATCATGATTAGTAAGAATTAGGAAAGGAGGGAAACTTATGCAACTCGAAGCGTTACAGGAGCAGGTTTATTCGGCTCAGTCGGTACAGGATTCAAGCTCGCAAAAGCAGGATAATACTAAGCTTCAGCGCAGTGAAAATGCGGCGGAACGCAGAAAAGGCGACGGCTTTATCGGCGACTGTCCCGCGTGTCAATGTGAAAAATGCCGTTCTCGCCGTTATCAAGACGGATCCAATGACAGCAGGGTTTCTTTCCAAATGCCTACGGTTATGGATCCTGTCAAAGCAAGAACAAAGGTCATGTCTCATGAAATGGAGCATGTGAGAAACGAACAGCATAAGGCTAAAAAAGAGGACAAGATAGTTGTCAGCCAAAGCGTACGCATTATGACCGACCGCTGCGAGGAATGCGGTTCAAGCTATGTTAAAGGCGGTTTTACCCGTACCATAACCCGTCCCAAGCTTGTTGACTTCCGTAAAATGCTTTCGGGGTTTCTTGACGTCAATGACGACAAAAAGAAGCTTATCGGATCGGCTTAAGACTTGTAACTGCATATTAAATAAGGGCTGCATTTATTGCAGTCCTTTAATATTTATGCTTTTTGGTATTATAAAACAATTGTTAAAAAAATAAAAAAATTTCAAAAGCTATTGCAAACACACTGCAATTGTGTTAAAATTATAGTTAGATAACTATCCGTCAGTGACGGTAACATACATAAATATATAAAGTGGGTGTATTGGTTTGTTTGCCTATTTAGTTGACATTTGGGACAATATCAGGAGCGTGGTAAGCTATATCACGGTCATTGACATATTCGACGTAATTTTCCTGTCCGCAATTTTGTTTTTCTGTATAAAGCTGATGCGTGAAACGCGGGCGGAGCAGCTTATAAAGGGTATCGCTTTTTTGGCCATACTGCTGTTTATTTTGGATCAGCTTCAGTTTAAGGTTATGGGAATGATTGCCGAAACCTTCTTTAATATAGGTATTTTAGCGATCATTGTAATGTTCCAGCCCGAGCTTCGTCGTATACTTGAAAGAGTGGGACGCACAAAAATGTCCAAGCGTATTCCCTTTTTAGAAGGAGTCAGCGTGGAGAACGCTAAAATAAACACCGCAATAAACAGCATAGTAAAAGCCTGTGAAAATCTTTCAAGAACCATGACAGGCGCGCTTATCGTTATAGAGCAGCAAACCAAATTAGGAGAGCAGATCGAAACGGGTACTATTATCAACGCCACTCCCAGCGCGGAGTTATTCGGAAATATTTTCGTTCCCAACACTCCCCTACATGACGGCGCGGTCATTATGAGAAACGGAATTATCCTCGCCGCCGCCTGCTATTTGCCAAAGCCGGCAAAAGAGGAGCTTGTACCTAAGGAACTCGGCACAAGACACCGCGCGGCTATCGGCATAAGCGAGGTTTCCGACGCGATCGTGGTAGTTGTTTCCGAGGAAACGGGAGTTATATCCGTTGCCGAAGACGGAAAGCTTACGAGAAACTTTTCGGGAGTGACCTTAAGAAAATACCTTACCGAGCGTCTTATTCACGAAAACTCAGAAAATAACAAAAAGAGAAAAAACGGGAAAAAGACCTCCGATAATCTCAAAAAGAACAAAAAAGAGAAAACCGCTTCTCAAAACAAAAAGTAAAGATTGTCATTTTCTATAAAAGGAAAAAACTGTAATATGAAAAGTATTCTGAATTTCTTTAAGAATAATTTAAAAACACTGATCCTATCGGTGATTTTTGCGATAATAATTTGGTTTGCGGTGTCCATACAGCTGTTCCCCAACGTTCATGATCACATTGACGGAATAACTGTTACCGCCGAGCCGACAAGCTATATGCAAAGAGAAAATTTACAGATAACCGACTTTAAGCAGGATGTTTCGATACAGATATTAGGCAAGCGTTACGTTATAGGATCGCTGACAGCGGAGGATTTTACCGCATCGCTTGATCTGTCGGGAATAACCTCACCGGGAACGCATACCGTAGATGTAAACGTAAATATGGTACAGCCCAATTCCGACTTTCAAATTATATCAAATAATATTACCGCTTCTGTAGAGGTTGAAAGGATCATTTCAAAGGAGATAGCTTTGGAAGTCAATACCAACTCTGTCAATGTTGAGGACGGTCTTCAGATACAAACCGACGACATTACTCTTTCTTCCGCGAGCGTGCTTATCAGCGGGGAACAATCCTTGGTAAATTCGGTTGCCAAAGCAGTTATTGAGCCTATTTTTGACGGCGTTTTAACGGAAACCACAAGAATAAACGGAACGCTTGCAATATACGACGCCGACGGCACGAAAATAGAAACAAACGAGTTAGAGTATCAATCGGACAACTATACCGTTACAATTCCGGTATACAGAGTTAAAACGCTTCCTCTCAACATATCTATGAATTACCCGTCCAACTTTAACACATTCAGCATAAAATACAGTATCTTCCCCAAAGAGATAACGATCGCCGCTCCCGCCGACGATATGAGCATTGAAAATCTTGAAAAAATAGACGTAGGAGAAATCGACCTTAGGGATATTACCTACCGTGATCTGCAAAACAGCATACGGCTGCCGATCTCTCTTGCGGACGGCTACAAAAATCTTTCTGGTATCGGAACGGCGCAGGTGACCTTTGAAGATATTGACAGCTACGGCAGACTGGAGTTTCCCGTTTCTACCGAAAACTTCATGATACTTAACGGCGATCCGTCTTATGACTACTCTTTCGTTACAAGTCAGATAGATGTTAGCGCCGTAGGCCCCTCGGATATTATCAATAACCTTTCCTCGGACGATATTTTAGGTACGGTAAATCTTTTGGGTACGCCTGCTGAGTTGGGTGTAAAAAATGTCACCGTTTCAATAAGAGTAGCGGGTCAAAACAATACCGCTTGGATAACGGGAGATTACAGAATAGACATAATGATTAAGGAAAAGCTTCCCGAAGAGGAAGAAAACGAATAACAAGAAATCGGGCAGCCCGCAAAGGTTGCCCGATTATTTTTTTAATATTTACAAACACGCTTTACTTCCCCGCCAACTCATACGCTCTGCCCGTACAAGCCCTGCAAGCCTCTTTTACAGTCTCCTCCAGTTTTCCCTCATACAGCTTTTCAAGTCCCGCAATCGTAGTTCCTCCGGGGCTGCTGACCTGTTTTATAAGCTGTTCCACCGTCATTCCGCTGTCCGTAAGCATTTTCGCGCTGCCCGTTAACGACTGCGCGAACAGCTCCAAAGCCGTTTTATCGTCTATACCCACTTCCCTTGCATAATCCACAAAGCCCTTAGCAAAAAGGTAAATAAACGCGGGAGAGCTGCCGTTGATGCAGATTATTTCTTTCATCTTTGACATGGGAATTTCTCTTACAATGCCGCAGCTTCCTATAACCTGCTTTGCAAAGTCAAACTCTTCGTCGCTTATGGCGTTGTCGCGTGCGATCGCGCTTGCGCCCAATCCGAGCATAGCGGGAGTATTAGGCATTACAATTGCAGTTTTTACGGCGGGGTTGGTGTGCTCTTTGATAAACTCCGACGAAATACCGGCGCAAATACTGATAAAAACATGATCTTCTTTTATCGAGGGCTTCATTTTATCGAGAATATCCCCCAACACCTGCGGCTTTACCGCCAGCAAAATATATCCGCACTTTTCCGCAAGCTCGTTTTCGCTTGAACAGAGCGTTACTCCAAACTGCTTTAAACGCTCTATTTTTTCACTGTCGGGTTCGTATGAGAAAAGAGAAATGCTCCGCGAAAACGCATGCACATTAACCTCTTCGCCGCCGCACTTTCCGCTGCCGACAATGCCCTTTATAATGGCAAAGCCCATATTTCCCGCACCTATAAAGCCTAAATTTATCATTGTTTATCCTTTCTGCGTAAATACGCTTTCCTTATTTAAACGATCTGATCACGCTTGAATCGACTCAATGTCTATTACTTGCGTATTAAATAAATCCCAATTCTCTTTTGTGTTCCCGGCACTTTTTAACTCAAAATGACTGAATATTTATAAGTGCTTATCCCCGGGATGGTTCATGGATTTGCCCGATAAACCGGAATTTATTGATTCCATTCATATTCTGACTGCCAGTCATTTGGAATATCAGTGACATCTATTTCTCTATATAACATGGCGGCATCATGAGGAAGGGCAGCTACAATCCATTCGTCAGAGGAATATCCCTTACATTCATAGACCTTGTGATTTTCAACTCCGTCTACAATACCGATTTGATGCCCACGGTCACCATAAGCAGATAAAGCGCCATAAGGAACATAGGTTTTATCACCCCATACAATAGCCTCATAATCATCAGTCGTAGATGTTGTCATATCCGCTAACGGCTCTTGTTTAGATTTAGAGCAAGAACATAAAGAAATAGCCAAAACAACAATCATAAATATAAAAAATGTTCTTCTCATTACAATACAATTCCTTTCTGCTAAATTTCGATTTGCACAGGACTATATTATAAAAATGTATAGTTCTAAAACAGAATATTTATTCAATATATTCGGACTTATACTAATATCCATTTAAACACAATATAAAATCAAAGTTTAAATGGATATTACACCCAAAGCACTATTATCCAATTAAAACCATTTTTTCAAGTTTTTAATTGGATAATAGTATT
>JAAVIG010000192.1 GCA_014796735.1 Oscillospiraceae bacterium | reverse complement strand
CATTTTTGTGTCGAAAATATCTACGGAACAGCAATCCTGTTTTTCACAAGATTTATGCCCACAAATGGCTTTGTACAGCCGTTTGTGGGCATAATATCTTTTTGGTTACTTTTACATGGCGGAGATGGAGAGATTCGAACTCTCGAAACGCTTTCACGTTTACATGATTTCCAATCATGCGCCCTCGACCAGCTAGGCGACATCTCCATAACAAGGTCGATATTGAAAAATATCTTGTCAAATTCATAAAACTTCTTCAAACATTTGACGAAAAATATTATATCATAACTTAATTTTTTTGTCAACACTTTTTTAAAATTTTTTCAACGTATATTTGAAACAATTACTATTATCTCAATAGTGCAGAATGTACAAATTTAACAAAATCTATTGCAATTTTACATGCTATTATGATATAATTACCAATAGTGAATTGCGAACAACTTATAATGTACGGGCTTGCCGAATAAGCAAATAAATGCTGTAACGGTTGCCCGTGTTAAAAAAGAAAGCAAAGAAAGGAATGAAACAGATGCTCAAAATAAAAAAAATTACCGCATTGTTTCTCGCGGCGGCAATGCTTTGCGCTCCTCTTTCCGGCTGCAACGGCGGCGAGGATGCCGAGGTCAGGTCTAATCCCGTTGCGGTGGACGAATTCGGCGATGTGGACATGGATGTGGCACTTGCCTATGAAACCGATGTTGAAGCGTTGGTGGAGAAGCTTGAAGCGAAGGAGATCGATCCTTCCAAACCGGTGTCGGAAAATGCAAACAAAAAAACCATTGAGGTGTTTAATTATCTTAGAGAAAATTACGGTACAAACACCATTACCGCTCAGCAGATGTTTAACACAAAGCAGATGGAGGACGCGGTTTACTATAAGTACGCCAACGATTTGCCCGCTATCAAAGGCTTTGACTTTATTTTCTCCACTACAAGCGACGATTACACTCAAGTTGACGACGCTATCGAGTGGCATACAAAATCAAGCGGACTTGTTGCCATGACATGGCATTGGAACGTACCAAAAGACATAGACAATCCCGGTATGGGTAAAGCTTTTTACTCTGATGAGATCACCAACTTCTCTTTACAGAATGCGGTAACGCCCGGTACAAAGGAATACGAAGTGATCATACACGATATAGACCTTGTCGCCATTCAGCTCCAGCGAATGGAGGAAGCGGGAGTACCCGTTATATGGCGTCCGCTTCACGAAGCGGCGGGCGGCTGGTTCTGGTGGGGAGGAGTCAGCAGGGACGAAAGCACCGAAAACGCGTACAAAAAGCTTTGGTACATTATTTTCGACCGTCTTGAAAATTATCATAAGCTCACTAACCTGATCTGGGTATGGAACGGTCAGAATACAAGACTTCAGGTGAATCCCAACACCTACGATATAACCGGCACAGACGTATATCCCAGCCGTCAGGATCATTCCGCGCAGCTTAATAAGTACAATGAGCTTAGGGCTATGACCTATGACGGAAAAATGCTGACGCTTTCCGAGTGCGGCTATATCCCCGACATAAAGGATATGAAGGAGCAGGGCGCGGTATGGCTTTACAGCATGCCGTGGTACGGTGATTTCGTTTACGCCGCCACCTCGTCCACACCTACTCTTGACTCCAACGGCATGCCCTATATAAATACCGAACGTATGTCCGAGGATTTTTTAAAGGAATATATGGCAAGCGAAAACGTTATAACATGGAGCAAAATGCCGCAGTGGGAGGGAACGGAAAAGAATGTTCCCGAAGATCTTGATCTGCTCTTTAAGCTTGCGGAATTAGCTTCCCGCGATTAATACTAATCCTTTTTAAAACTGTGGGATTAGTGTTTTGGGTGCAATTCATTTTTAAACTGGGAGTATTACGTCAGTTTAAAAAGGGATTGGTATAAATACTATTCTCAAAATGACCGTAAAAATTTACGGTTGATCTGAGAATGCGGAGGTTTTGTCAAAATGGAAAAAATAATATCTTGTTTAAACTCAAAAGCCGTTATCAACAGCAAGGGCGCAGAGCTGAAATCATTGGTGCTGAACGGAAAAGAGCTTATGTGGGAGGGCAATCCCGTATTCTGGGGAAAAACCTCGCCTGTGCTGTTTCCGTCGGTGGGCGGTCTTAAAGGAGAAAAAACCATTATTGACGGAATAGAATATCATATGACCAAGCACGGCTTTGCCCGCGACAATGAATTTGAGCTTGCTTATGAGGGAAATTATGAAAGCGACGCGAAAAAAAGCATAGTTTGTTTTTCGTTTCATGAGAACGCCGAAACCTTAAAAATGTTTCCCTTTAAATTTAAGTTTTCCATGCAGTATCAGCTTACGGAAAACAAGCTTGAAATAATTTACGAGGTGGTAAACAACACCTCGGTGCCTATGCCGTTCTGTATCGGCGCTCACCCCGCCTTTGCATGCCCCGATAAGGGAAAAAGCTTTGAGGATTACCGCCTTGTATTTCAGGAAAAGGAAACCGTGTGCAGTCCCGTGCTGGACGTTAAAACAAGACTGTTCAAGGAAAGCGGAGCGGTGTGGAGATTAAAAAACAGCAATGAATGCAAGCTGTCATATTCGCTGTTCGACAACGACGTGCTGTATTTCAGGGGGATTGCTTCAAAAAGCGTAAGCCTGCTTGACGACGAAAACAAAGGCATAAAGCTTTCGTGGGACGGATTTTCTTCCTTGGGCGTATGGACCCCCGCGGGAATGAAAGCGGGATTTGTCTGCATAGAGCCTTGGTGCGGCTGTGATGATTACGAGAATTGCACCGGGGATTTCAGAGATAAGCCCGAAATACAGACCTGTCTGCCCGGTGCCTCAAGATACTACGTTCTGACCATCGAAACCGTATAACTTTGACCGACATGCAGACATGCCGCTTAAAGGCAAAATAACAGTCATCGGGATATTGTTTCCCGCGTGAAAGGATATTTTATGAAAAAGAACGATATAAAGGCTCTTGTGGCCGAAATGACTTTGGAAGAAAAGGTCTCTCTGCTGACAGGTGCGAATGCGTGGAGCACCGTTGCGATTCCCCGTTTGGGTATCCCCTCGATAAATCTTTCAGACGGACCTCACGGCTTAAGACGCTGTGACGGCTTAGGCTGGGGAGAAAGCGTTCCCGCTACCTGTTTTCCTCCCGCGGTGCTTCTGACCTGCTCCTTTGACGAGGACTTGGCGAAAAAGCAGGGAGCGGCTATCGGCGAGGAAGCGCAGGAGCAGGACGTTCAGATCGTGTTGGGCCCCGCAAACAATATTAAGCGTTCCCCTCTCGGCGGACGCTGCTTTGAGTACTGCTCCGAAGACCCCGTTTTGTCGGGTCATATCGTAGCGGGAGTTATTGAGGGTATACAATCAAAAAAGGTGGGTACCGCTTTAAAGCATTTTGCATGCAACAGTCAGGAGACCGAACGTTTTGTGGTAAACGAGCTTATTGATGAAAGAGCCTTACGCGAAATATATCTCGCAAGCTTTGAGTACCCCGTAAAAAAAGCCAAACCCACTTCCGTTATGTGCGCTTACAATAAAATAAACAATGAATACTGTTCTCAGAACAGGTGGCTGCTGACCGACGTTCTCCGCAGCGAGTGGGGCTTTAAAGGCTTTGTAATGTCGGACTGGGGCGCGGTGGATAACAGAGCGCAGGGCGTTTACGCGGGCTTGGAGCTTGAAATGCCCGGAACAGGCGAGGAAAATAAGCGGGAGCTTATGAACGCCGTAAACGGCGGACGCGTTTCAATGCCCTCAGCCGATCCGAAATTTAAAAACAAGCTTACCGTTTATCAGATAAACAAAGCCGTAACGCGTCTGCTGGAGGTAGTATTCGCGCTTCACGAAAAGAGAAACAAAAAGCCCTGCGACTATCCAAAGCACCACAAAACAGCGGTGGAGATCGCAAGGGAATGTATGGTGCTGCTGAAAAACAACGGCGCATTGCCCATTAAGGGAGGAAAAACCGCGGTCATCGGAGAAATGGCGGTCAATCCCCGTTATCAGGGCGGCGGCAGCTCATACGTAAACGCAATAAACGTTACCAAGCCGCTGGACGCTATGGCTCAGTACGGCGACGTGGAGTATTCACAGGGCTATTCATTGGACAATGATAAGGACTACGACAAAATAAGCGATGCGGCAAAATTGGCGGCAAGCTGTGACAGAGCGGTTATCATCTGCGGCCTCCCCCTTTCCTACGAGAGCGAGGGCTACGACCGTTCACATATGAACCTGCCCGACAGTCAGCTTAAGCTTATTGACGAGGTAGTGCGCAGACAGCCCAACACCGTAATAGTTTTATGCAACGGCTCACCTGTTGCTATGCCCTTTGTGGGCAAGGTAAACGGAATACTGGAGGCGTATCTCGGCGGCGAGGGAGCGGGTGAAGCTATCGCCGATCTGCTTTACGGAAAGGCAAACCCCTGTGGAAAATTAGCCGAAAGCTTTCCTCAGTACCTTGAGCATAACCCCTCATACGGAAATTTCCCGGGCGAGAATTCCAAGGTCAGCTACTCCGAGGGGATATTCGTAGGCTACCGCTGGTACGAAAAGCACAATATTCCCACGCTTTTTCCGTTCGGCTTCGGCTTGTCCTACACGACCTTTCATTATGACAGCATAAAGCTGTCAAAAAGCGAAGCGGACGAAAACGAGGAAATAACCGTTACCGTCACTCTTTCCAATACGGGAGCGCTGGACGGCAAGGAAGCGGTGCAGCTTTATGTAAGAGAGGAAAAGCCCCGCGTTTCCCGCCCCGAGAAGGAGCTTAAGGCATTTAAGAAGGTGTTTATCAAGGCGGGCGAGAGCGCCGAGGTGACCTTTACCCTTGACCGTCGCTGCTTTGCTTACTGGGACGATGAAATTCACGATTGGAGAGTTGACAGCGGCAAATTCGTTATACTCGCGGGCGGCAGCAGCGATAACTGTCCTTTGAGCGCAAGCGTTAACATAAGCGCGAGGGAGTATTTTAAAGAGCTTAATATCCATACCCTTTATGCCGAGCTTAAAACTCACCCCAAGGGAGCAAAATTTATGAGGGAAATTCTTTCGGTAACGGGAGAGGAGTATAAAAAAACTCTTGACACTGTACCGGGAGACTGGCCTTTGAGGACTATTGTCTCAATGTACGGCGCCAAGCTCACCCTGCCGATGCTCATGGATATTATCGAAAAGGTCAATTCCGAAGAATAAGAAAATATTCCGATTGACTCTCGGCTTTCAGAACGCTAAAAAATATGAACGATTCTATATCCCCCGTCTCTTTCGGCGGGGGATATTAGGAATTTTGGATATGCCGCTATACGGAAAGGAAAGGCAAAATGGAAAAAACCGAAACGCTTTTTTTGCCCTCGGACGATTTGCTTAAATACTGCGGTTCTCCGCTTGACAGAGAGGACAGCGGGCGTATATTTTCCTATGCTTCCTTTGCGGTGAAAAAAATGTTTCGTAAATTGGGCAAGCCTTACGATAAATTAAGACTGTCCCTTTTTGAGGGGATATTTTCGGGGATAAGCTCAATAAGCGAGATCACCCAAAAAAGATATTCGAATTGTTCCCGAGAACAGCAAAAAAATCTTATGAGCTGCGCAGCTCTTGATGAAATATGCAAAGGCAAGCCCGTTTTCTTTTATCCTATTTCGGAAGAAAACGGAAGATACAGACTTTTACCTCCCGTAAGGCTTTCCGTGCAGCTTGAGGGAGACGCTGCGGGCTTTGAAAAAACGGCGGCTAAAATAAAAAAATCCTCGGAGAGCAAAAGAAGCTACCCCCTGCTTGCCGCTCTGCTCATGAAAAAAAGAGGCTGGCTGCTTTTCAAGATAGGCGCGGCAGTAATGAAAACCTCCGTAAAGGAGCTTGCTTTCGTTACTCGGTTCAATGAGGAAACTTTTTTCAAAAACGTGCCTATGAAGCCCTTTGAAAACGGAAGACTTGATATTTCCGAAAAGGACTCTTTAACCGCGTTGGCGGCTTTGTATGCCATGACCTTTTACGGGCTTTCCTTTCGTGATATTTATACGGTGGACGAGGTGTTCGGTTTTTCGGAAACGGGAATAAGAAGCAAAGATACCGCAAAGCGCGAAGCGACAATGCGGCTTTCGGAAGAGCTTGAAAAGGCCGATAATGATACTATCGCCGCCAACTTAAAAAAAATGGGAGAAACACTGCTTAATATACCGCTGCCCGAGATCGATGCTAAAAATTTTGTTACTTTAGCCGAAAACTACGTTTATTACAATGCTGTCTCCAACATGGGCACGGCGTATATAAAGGCAGCGAGATTTGAAAAGGTCGCTGCTTACGGCTCCGGAATTGACGGAGATATTTTTGCAAGAGCGTTAAAAAGGGCGGCTCTGCTTGAAAATTATAAATTTGCCGCTCTTCTCTGCGAGGAAACAGCGGCGCTGGCGGAAAAGGGACGACGCGGTATTTCAAGGTCGCGAAACCGTAAAAAAGCGGAGTACGTTCGGAAAATGGCGGAAAAGGAAAGAGCCGATGAGCAAAAAATGTAATCTGTGCCCGAGGGAATGTAATGTTGACCGAGAGCATCAAACGGGCTTCTGCGGCGTTTCGGACAGGATAAAGGTCGCAAAGGCTATGCTTCATTTCGGCGAAGAGCCTCCTATATCGGGAGGAAGCGGCAGCGGGGCGGTCTTTTTTTCGGGCTGCAATATGCGGTGCGCTTTCTGTCAGAATTTTAAGATAAGCCATGACGGCTGCGGAAAGGAAATTTCTGTAGACAGACTGTCGGATATATTTCTTGAATTGCAGGAAAAAGGAGCAGACAATATCAACTTAGTGACCGCCACTCACTATGCGGATAAAGCGGCAAGAGCGATAGAGATTGCCAAGCCGCGCTTGAAAATACCCGTAATATTCAACTGCGGCGGATATGAAAAAATAGAAACGCTGAAAATGCTGGAGGGGTTAGTGGATATTTATCTGCCCGACGTGAAGTATTTTGACGAAAGCCTTGCTTTGAGGTATTCGGGTGCAAGGGGGTATTTTGAATCGGCTTTTGCCGCGGTTAAAGAAATGGTAAGACAGACGGGAAGTTATGTTATCGACGAAAACGGTCTGTTGAAAAAAGGCGTTATCATAAGACATCTTATACTGCCAAGCTGTTATAAGGACAGTATTTTGCTGTTTCAACATCTGGCAGCGTTCAAGGATCAGGTGCTGATAAGCCTTATGCGGCAGTATTTTCCCTGCGGAAAGGCATCGGAGCTTCCCGAAATAAACAGAAAGCTGACTACTTTTGAATACAGAAAGGTGTTGGACGAGTGTGAAAAACTCGGTTTTGACGGATTTATTCAGGAAAAGGAATCGGCTTGCGGGGATATGACGCCCGAGTTTGATTTGGAGGGTGTATAGAACCTGTTTTCACCATTATACCAATCCCTTTTTAAACTGACGCAATACCCACATTTTAAAAAGGGATTGCACCCAAAACACTAATCCCACAGTTCTAAAAGGGATTAGTATTAAATTTAAAAAAACTATTGACATTTTCAGAAAACATTGATATAATAATTTAAAGAAAACAGTAATCATTCCTATTATTGTTTTTATTACGGAAAATTTACATCAAAGGAGAACAAAAGCTATGAAGAAGTATATTTGCCCCATCTGCGGTTATGTTCATGAAGGAAACGAGCCCCCCGAAAAGTGCCCTCAGTGCGGCGCGCCCGGAGCTAAATTCGAGGAGCAGAGCACCGAAGAGCTTGTATATGCCGACGAGCACAGAGTAGGCGTTGCAAAGGATGTTGATCCCGAGATCCTCGAAGGTCTCAGAATGAATTTCAGCGGTGAGTGCACCGAAGTGGGCATGTATCTTGCAATGTCAAGAGTTGCAGACAGAGAGGGCTATCCCGAGGTTGCGGAAGCTTATAAGAGAATTGCTTTTGAGGAAGCGGAGCATGCCGCTAAGTTTGCTGAGCTTTTGGGCGAGGTAGTTACCGATTCCACCAAGAAGAATCTCGAGCTGAGAGTTGCCGCCGAGCATGGCGCGACCGCCGGTAAAATGGCAATTGCCAAGAAAGCAAAGGAGCTGGGACTTGACGCTATCCATGACACCGTTCATGAAATGGCTAAAGACGAGGCAAGACACGGTAAGGCTTTCAACGGTCTTTTGAAGAGATATTTTTAAGCTTTTTTACATAAAATCAAAAGGACTGTCGTTTTGGCGACAGTCCTTTTTTGCGCATACTTTGCCTTATAAAATCACCTGTTGACCTCCCTAACATTCGTTCTTCCCAGCAGGTAATCGATAGATACATCGTAAAAATCAGCCAGTTTTATTAACACGTCCGTGGGAATATCATGCCCCCCCGATTCGTAATAGCTGTATGTTCTCTGACTACAGCACAGCACCTTTGCGACCTCGGTCTGATTCAAATCGTTATCCTCTCTCATATCCCTTATTCTCCGATACATTTACGTTCATTCCTTTCCTTTGGAGGAGAAGGGTCTTTCGGCAAGAGAAAATAGTACATTTAAAAAACCGGAATTCCCTTCGGCTTTCTTCCTCCGAAAATTTCATATTTATTTTATGTTAGAATGAAACATTCTATTGACTTTTAGAACGAAATGTGCTAAAATTTTAAAAAAGGAGGAAATTTCAATGGAAGAAAACAATTACACACCCAACCGGACCACGCCAACGGCAGAAGCCGCGCCTGTTCAGGGCACAGTAACAGAGGTCAGAAACGATCAGACGCTTGCGCAAAGCCAAGGAACAAAATTCTGCAAGCACTGCGGAGGAAAGATACCGTCGGACGCGGTACTTTGCACTCTTTGCGGCAGACAGGTGGAAGAGCTGAATAACGGACATTCACAGCCGCAGATCGTTATAAACAACACCAACGACAACATAAACGCCAATATAAACGCGGGCGGCATCGGACGTGTAAGGAACAAGTGGGTCGCTTTGGTGCTTTGCCTCTTTTTCGGGCTGATAGGCGGACATAAGTTTTACGAGGGCAAAGCGGGAATGGGAATACTGTACATATTCACCATGGGGCTGTTTGGAATAGGGGTATTGGTAGACTTTATCTCGATTTTGTTTAAGCCGGTTCATTATTATGTTTAATACCTACACCTTTTTAAAAAAGCGATTTGTGCTTAGGCTGCAATCCCGATAAGAGCACAAAAACTCAGCCACAGAGTCTCTGTATTCAGAGCCTGCGGCTGAGTTTTTGCACTTATACTAATATCCATTTAAACACAATATAAAATCAAAGTTTAAATGGATATTACACCCAAAGCACTATTATCCAATTAAAACCATTTTTTCAAGTTTTTAATTGGATAATAGTATT
>JAAVIG010000191.1 GCA_014796735.1 Oscillospiraceae bacterium | reverse complement strand
GTATATCCAATTGCATAAATAGAACAATATTTTCCAGAATTATAATGAATATAATCAAATTCTCTTATAATATCCATAGCGTCCTTGCAAGAAGGGCGTACAAATAGAAAGACAACTATTTCTTTGTTTTCAACATTTCTTTCTCGGTTTTCAATCTCCTCATATGTACACGCAGCAAACAATTTTATCACCACCATTTTTATATTAAAAGCCGCAAGAAATCAGATCCTTGCGGCTTAACTTTGTGCGGAAAACCCCGCATTGGCGCAGATGGTGGGATTCGAACCCACGGTGCTTTTCACGGCACAAACGATTTCGAGTCGTTCTCGTTATGACCACTTCGATACGTCTGCATATTAAAATTTACATTTAACAAAATCCAACCTTGATCGCACCGCACAAACCCCAAAAATAACAAATAACGTTGAACCCTTTCAAATTAAGGATTCAACGCTACATGGTGCGGAGAATGGGACTTGAACCCACACGAGAATACTCCCACTACCCCCTCAAAGTAGCGCGTCTGCCATTCCGCCACCTCCGCATATAGGGTATGCGCTTGTGCATTTACAGCTTTTTTATTATAGCAACTTTTTTTGAAAAAGTCAATAGTTTTTTTAAAAAAATTTGAAAAAAAGTATAAAATATTTCAAGAGACATTAAAAGCCCTGCTATAAAAGGATTTAAACCTGCTAAAAAATTATATGCTTAATATTGCTTTCAAGGAAAACTTGTGCTATAATATAGTTGTTTCCGAAAAAAATTCAAAGGAGAAGCCAATGCGTATTGTAATGCTGATTGAAAATACAGCCGTTTCACAAAAGCTTCTGGTGGAACACGGTATGTCGGTTTACGTTGAAAACGGCGATAGCAGCTGTCTTTTCGGAACGGGGAGCAGTACCAAGCTGATAAACAACGCCAAGAGAATGAAGCTTTACCCCGAAAATATCGGATCGGCGGTGATCCCTCACAATCACTTTTCCTATACGGGCGGAATCGAGAACCTGCTCCAGGTCAACCCCAAAATGAAGCTGTTCGCATTAAAAGCTGCGGATTGCACTCCTTACCGTAAAAAAGGGCTTTTGGCGTCACCAATGGGCGATCTGTCCGAAAAGATAAAAAAGCACAGGGATAATTTTATTTTGTTTAACAGCTTTCAGCAGGTTAACGAGGGCTTTTTTCTTTTAAAGGACGAGATCGGAGACAAAAGCTTTTATGTCAACGATAAAAACAATAAGCTGAAAAACGGCGCGGAGTACGAAAACGACGAGCTGGAGCATGAGTGCTTCGGAGTCATTTTCCCTTTTGAAAACAGAAAAAAAGGCTGTGTTATCTTGGGCGGCTGCGCGCACTGCGGACTTCCCAACATGATAAAAACCGTGTATAAAAACTGGGGCGATATTCCCGTTTTGGCAATATTGACGGGACTGCATTTTATGGGAGAGAACGCCAAAAAGCTGACTGTTGACGGCGATTACATAGACAGGCTTACGGAAGAGATAAAAGAGCTTAACGTAGGCGCAATTTATACCTGTCACTGCACGGGTTTAAAAGGCTATGAGGAGCTTAAGGCCAAACTTGGAAATCAGTTACAGTACTTGCAGACGGGCGAGGAACTGAATTTCTGACCGTAAATAATTAACAGAAAGGCAATATCCAAAGTGAATATTTTAATAGTAGGCTGCGGCAGACTGGGAGCGTCACTCGCCTCGGCAATGTCCGACCACGGGCATGATGTTGCAGTCATGGACAAAAGGAGCGATTCCTTTGAAAGGCTTGACGACAGCTTTACGGGGCTCACATTTAAGGGAGTGCCCATCGATAACGACGATCTGGAGGCAGCGGGGATCGAGTCCTGCGACGTGGTTTGTGCCGTAACCAATGACGACAACGAGAACATAATGGTAGCGCAGATCGCAAAGGAAATATACAAGGTGCCGAAGGTGCTGGCGAGAATAGAAGATCCGGAAAAGGAAATGGTTTTTCAGCAGTATGG
Source organism: Oscillospiraceae bacterium (assembly GCA_014796735.1). Classification (GTDB taxonomy): domain Bacteria; phylum Bacillota; class Clostridia; order Oscillospirales; family Ruminococcaceae; genus Ruminiclostridium_E. The sequence continues at coordinate 3,936 of JAAVIG010000191.1, read as the reverse complement.
CTTAAACTCCGTTTGCTCAACACTGCTTACTCTCGACGCCGCCGTGTCCGCGATCGACGGGTACGAGGAGCAGAACTGGCTGCAATTCGGCAACCATAAGGTGAAATTCTACACCATGCCGATACCGAAGGAATATGTGGGCTTAAAGGCTTTGGAGATACAGTTTGAAGAAAACGAGGTGCTTTACGCCATTATAAATGAGGGCGGAAAGATTACTCTTGTAAGTAATTACAATATACTGCTCAGGGAGGGGGACACGCTGATCTTTTCAAAGGTAGTTGATTAGTCGGCAGTTATTTTTGCAATGAGATCAATAATAATAGGCGGAGGAAAGGTTGGATACTATCTTTCCAAAACCCTTCTTGAAAGAAATTATGACGTTTCGGTCATAGAAAAGGAAAAAAGCGTATGCCAGTATTTTGCCAACACCCTTGACGTGACCGTCGTACTGGGCGACGGCTCGACCGCAAAGGCGCTGAAAAAGGCGGGAGCGGAAAAATGCGACTCGGTGATCGCGGTAACGGGCGAGGACGAGGTTAATCTGGTGATCTGCCAGATGGCAAAACGGCTTTTTGACGTGGAAAAAACCATAGCCAAGGTAAATAACCCGAAAAACGTTGATACAATGCGGTTTTTGGGAGTGGATATAGCCATTTCGGGCACCGATAACATCATCAAGCAAATGGAACGAGAGGTGGACAACAGCAGGATCAAGGAGCTGATGCCCATTAACGGCAAAACGGCGGTGTTTGAGGTCATCATTCCCGAAAACTATGTCTATGACGGAAAAATGATCGTGGATATAAAGCTGCCCGACGGCTGCAACATTATCAGCATCACCAGAGGCGAGGAGCTTATCATCCCAAGAGGACGCACGAAGCTTTTAAGCAATGATAAGCTGCTTATCGTGTCGTCGATCTCCGCTGCCAATGAAGTAAGAAAAATGCTTAAAATCAAAAAATAAGTTTTTTTAAGTCCTTTGTTTAGCTAAATTAAAGTAATGTTAAATGTTAAATTAACCGAAAATTTGTCATATATGCACAAATTTTTTGTTATTCGCTCCTAATTTTGACATTTAACTCCCCGTATACTTGATATTTTTACCGTTTTGAGGTATAATTATAATTAATACTAATCCCTTTTAAAGCTGTGGGATTAGTGTTGTGGGTGCAATCCCTTTTTAAACTGCGGGTATTACGTCAGTTTAAAAAGGGATCGGTATAAATAAATTATGTGTGAGGAAGGAACGCTATGACATCACCGTATTCATCTGAAGAAATCATCAGACAAATTAAGGGAATTTTGGAGTTTGATTTCAGAACCTCTCCCAAAGAAGCCACAAATACGCAGATCTACAAGGCATTATCAAAGATCGTAGTAAATCACCTTAAGGAAAAACGCCACAGATTTATGACAAAATGCAACTCTCAGGGAAAAAAGCAGGTATATTATATATCAATGGAATTTCTCATGGGGCGTTCGCTTAAGACGAGCCTGTACAATCTGGGAATGAATGAAGAAGTCGCAAAGGCTTTGCGCGAGGCTTTTAACGTAAAGATCGACAGCATTTACGAGGAGGAGCCCGACGCAGGTCTGGGCAACGGCGGTCTCGGCCGTCTTGCTGCCTGCTATATGGACGGTCTTGCAACCTGCGGACTTCCCGCAACGGGATATTCCATTCTTTACGAATACGGAATTTTTAAACAGAAGATATTGGACGGCTGGCAGACCGAGCTTCCCGATAACTGGCTCCCCGGCGGCGGAGTATGGCTCGCCGAGGTTCCCGATCAGGCCATTCAGGTGCATTTTGACGGCGAGATACAGGAAAACTGGGCGGATAATTACCATTCCGTAAACCATGTGAACTATACTACCGTTAACGCCGTTCCTTTTGATATGTACGTAAGCGGCTATGACAGCGAGGGCGTTTCAAAGCTTCGTCTGTGGAGCGCGCAGGGCATGAGCTTCGATATGGGCGCTTTCAATATGGGTAATTACGGCGAAGCTCTGGGTGCCAACAACATTGCCCATTCCCTTACAAAGGTACTGTACCCCAATGACAACCATCTGGACGGCAAGGCTCTGAGACTTCGTCAGCAGTATTTTATGTGCGCCGCTTCAATAGGCGATATAGTAATGCGTCATATGAACATTTACGGCACACTTGACAATCTCCACGAAAAGGTCGCCATTCACGTAAACGATACTCACCCCACCCTCGCCATACCCGAGCTTATGAGGATAATGCTTGACGAGTGCGGCTACAGCTGGGCAAAATCATGGCATATCGTAACAAATACCTTTGCTTACACCAACCACACGGTTATGGCGGAAGCGCTTGAAAAGTGGGACGAGAATATGCTCAGAAACATTCTCCCCCGTATATATACTATTATCTGCGAGATCAACCGCCGCTACTGCGAGGGCTTAAGCAACCGCTTGGGCGACGAGGGCAAGGTAGCGAGAATGTCTATCGTAAGCAACAGTCAGGTCAAAATGGCTAATCTCTGCGTTGACGCCTGCCACTCCGTAAACGGCGTTTCCAAGCTTCACAGTGAGATCATCAAGGACAGCGTTTTCAAGGACGAATACGACGACAAGCCCGTTAAGTTCAAGAACGTTACCAACGGTATCGCTTACAGAAGGTGGCTTTTGCAGTCCAATAAGGGACTTACCGATCTGATTGCCGAGTGCATCGGCGACGATTTCAAGAAAAATGCCTCCGAGCTTGAGCATCTGCGCCTTTTCAGAAAGGACGAGAGCGTACTGAAAAAGCTTGCGGAGATAAAGCGCGCAAACAAGGTGGCCTTTGCCAATTACGTTGAAAAGACCACAGGCAGAAAGCTTAATGTTGACAGCATTTTTGACGTGCAGGTAAAGCGTCTGCACGAATACAAGCGTCAGCAGCTTAACGCCATGAATATAATCGCCGATTACAACTATCTCCTTGAAAATCCCGACGCGGATTATGTCCCCAAAACCTATATCTTTGCTTCAAAGGCGGCTCCCGGCTACTATATGGCAAAGCAGATAATCAAGATGATCTGGTGTCTCGGCGAGGAGATAAGACAAAATCCCAAGATCAGCGACAAGCTCAGCGTTGTGTTCCTTGAGGATTACCGCGTTACCCTTTCCGAAATACTTATGCCCGCCAGCGAAATTTCCGAGCAGATCTCTCTTGCGGGTACGGAGGCTTCGGGTACCGGCAATATGAAGCTTATGCTTAACGGCGCTATCACTTTGGGCACATTTGACGGCGCAAACGTTGAGATCAGCGAGCAGGTAGGAAGAGATAATATCTTTATCTTCGGCATGAACGCCGGCGAGGTTGACGTAATGAAGGCAAACGGCTACGTTCCCGAGGGCTATTACACCAGCAACAAAGTTATTGCCGGCGCGATAAACAGAATGTACAGCGGCATCAACGGCGCGAAGTTTGACGAGGTCGCAAACTCTCTCCGCTTTACCGATCAGTATATGGCACTTGCTGACTTTGACAGCTACCGCGACGCTCAGAAGAGGTCTTCCGAAGCTTATAAGAACGTTCTCGGCTGGAACGAGATGTCTCTTATGAATATCGCGGGCGCGGGTGTATTCTCCGCCGACAGAGCAGTTATGGATTACGCTAAGACAATCTGGAACCTTGTTTAACTCGGAGTATAATTCATACTACTCTTTATTAACGCTCCAACGCTTTAAAATAAAGAATAATAATCCTCTGAACATCGTATACTGCGGCACTACACCGCAGTATCGTTGTATATTGAGCAAATGGAGGAGAAATGAAAAAATTCGGCTTTATATATGCTTTGTCGTTTATTGCTTATACTAATATCCATTTAAACACAATATAAAATCAAAGTTTAAATGGATATTACACCCAAAGCACTATTATCCAATTAAAACCATTTTTTCAAGTTTTTAATTGGATAATAG
>JAAVIG010000190.1 GCA_014796735.1 Oscillospiraceae bacterium | reverse complement strand
CAACATTGCTGCGGATCATATAGGGAGGGATAAAGTAAGTAAAGCCCTTATCTATCATAAAGTCTCTGGCGTAGGTCAGGACTGCGGAATGAAGTCTCGCAATATCGCCCTTAAGGTAGTAAAAACCGTTTCCGCTGGTTTTTCTCGCGCTGTCCAGATCGATACCGTTTCTGGCTTCCATTATATCGGTGTGGTAGGGGATCTCGAAATCGGGGACAACAGGCTCGCCGAAGCGTTCTATCTCCACGTTTTCGCTGTCGTCCTTTCCTACGGGAACGCTGTCGTCAATGATGTTGGGGATAACCAACATTCTTTCGCGTATCTTAGCCCCAAGCTCAGCCATTTTTTCGTCAAGCTGCGACATTTCCTCCGCCATATCGCTTACTTTCTTCTTTTCGGCTTCGGCTTCGTCCTTTTTTCCTTGTGCCATAAGCGCGCCTATTCCTTTGGAAATACTGTTGCGCTGGCTGCGGAGATAGTCGGAGCGCTGCTGACATTCTCTCTGCTGCTTATCGAACTCGATTACCTCGTCCACCATGGGGAGCTTTTCGTCCTGAAATTTCTTTTTGATATTTTCCTTTACAATATCGGGGTTTTGTCTTAAAAATTTAATATCAAGCATTTTTTTGTGTCCTTTCTTTTTGTTTTTATTGCCCTATTATTTTCAGCAAATCTCTTAATTCGTCCTCGTTTTTGCAGGTGATCTCGAGGGTTATTTTGTTTCTCTTGGGGGTAATTTTAACGGGCTGACCCGTAAGATTTTTCAAGCTTATCTCCGCCTCGGTGAAAAATGCGGGAACCTGTTTGGGAAGCGCTTTTTTGGGGGCAGCGGAAGCCGCTCTGCAAAGGGATTCGAGCTGCCTTACCGAAAGCTGCTCGGAAGCGGTTTTGTGTGCCAGCTCTAACTGCTTCACCTCATCCTGCAAGGACAGCAGGGCTTTGCAGTGTCCCTGTGAAAGCTTTCCCTGTCGGGTCAGCTCCTTCACCTCCTCGGGCAAGTCCAGAAGGCGCATGGCATTTGTGATCGAGGAACGCGCCTTGCCTACGCTTGAGGCGATCTCTTCCTGCTTTAGGCCGTATTTTTCGGAAAGAATTTTATAGCCGTTAGCTTCTTCAATGGGGTTCAGGTCCTCGCGCTGGAGATTTTCTATAAGCGCTATCTGAGCGGTCTCGGAGTCGGTAAGCTCCATTATCCTTACGGGAACCTCGCTTAATCCCGCGATCTTCGCGGCTCTCCAACGTCTTTCACCCGCCACTATCTGATAAGCGCCGTTTTTTTCGCGGACGGTCAGGGGCTGTATCACGCCGTGCTTGGTGATCGATCCCGCAAGCATATTAAGCTGCTCCGGGTCAAACTCCTTTCGCGGCTGCTCCTTGTTGGGTTCAATATCGTTTATTTTTAAAGTAACTATTCCTGCGCTTTCGGGACTGTCCAAAAGCCCCGCTCCGTCGTCGAAAATACTGTCGAATTTGCTTCCTAAGCCGGTTTTTCTTGCCATTATCGGTTTCCTTTCAAAAAATATTCAGAGGATTTTTAAAGCATCTTTCCTGCCGAAGCGGACCTTTTGATAACCTCCGCCGCCAGTTTTTTATACGCCTCCGCGCCCTTGGAGGAGGGGTCGTAATATGTAATGGGTTCTCCGTGGCTGGGCGCCTCCGAAATCTTTACATTTCTCGGTATTTCGGTTTTAAAAATAGTATCCGCGGGGAAATTGCTCTTGATAGCCTCCATAACGTCCCTGTTAACGGTAAGTCTTTTGTCTAACATGGTAAAAACTATTCCCATTATCTGCAAGCCCTTGTTGGTACTGCTCTTTACTCTCTTAACGGTAGCCAGCAGCTCCGCCACACCCTCTAAGCTGTACGGCTCGCACTGCATGGGAATGATGATCCTGTCGCAGGCGGAAAGTCCGTTAAGTGCCAATACGCCCAAAGAGGGCAGACAGTCAACTATAATAATATCGTAATCGTCCTTTATCTGCAAAAGGGCCTTTCTTAGCTGCAAGGTTTTATTGTCGAAAGCCGCAAGCTGTAATTCCGCTTCCGCCAAGGCCTGTGTGGCGGGGATAATAGACACGTTTTTGTAGTTTGTTTCGATCACCGCCTCCGCGGGACGTACCTCGCCCATTATAACATCATATGTAGTACTTTCAAGACCTTTTTTGTTTATCCCTATGCCCGAGGTGGCATTGCCCTGCGGATCCAGATCCACCAGTAATACTTTCTTTCCTTTTTGTCCGATCGCCGCGGCAAGATTTATGGCGGTAGTCGTTTTGGCAACGCCGCCCTTTTGGTTTACGATTGAAATTATGAGACCCAAAATATCTGCTCCTTTCGGGTGATGAAATTTTGATTTGCGCATTGTTTATACATGTACACGGCTTGTACGTTTTCCACCGAAAGTACTTGATTCTGACAAAAAACGCACTTTTATACGCACTTTTATATAGTATAGCACATTTTGTAAAAAAAATAAAGCCCTGTTTTGATTTTTATAATTGCGGGTGTTGACAAATCGGAGGGAGGTGTGTATAATATAAATGAGAGGACGATAGACGGTCGCTCCCTAATGTACGATAAAATAACCGCCATTAAGTTGTGAGCTTGGAATGGCGGCTATTTATTATTTCTTCTTATCTTTTTTTAAAAAATCAAGAAGAACGATAAACAATGTAAGTAACTGGATAAAATCCGATAATGTCATACCAATCCTTTTTTAAACTGACGTAATACCCACAGTTTAAAAAGGGATTGCACCCTAAACACTAATCCCACAGTTTTCAAAGGGATTAGTATTAGATACACTTCTATCGCCTCCCTTCATATAACGGCAGAAAGGGTATTTGCGCGCCGTTCGGGAGCTTTATTGACCGCCTATCGCCTAAGGTCCTCTCATGGTGAGGTTTCCCTCAATCGGTATTATATCATAAAAAGAGTGAGCGAAGCGAACGATTCCTCTAAAACGATAAAATGTTCTCAGACATTAAAATAATATCTTCCTCTTTCCGCTGTCTGAGGTTATTATACTATATTTTTCCTTTGCTGTCAATAAAGCTTATTTCACTAACTAAAAAACATCTGCCAAAAACGCATAAGTTTTTGGCAGATGTTTTTTATCTTTTATCTTACGGTAAAATCCTCATCAAACCTAAACGTCAGCGGAGACATGCTTATGTTTTTCATTGTAGTTTTCTTTCCCTCTAACTGCATAATAGCGTTTTTGATGGCGCTTTTGTCCACAAACGTTTTATAAATTTCATTGGTGTTTTTTCCGAACGCGCCCTCGTTAAACAGTTCAAACAAGGCGTGGTGTAGCTGCCAGTAATCCGCAATCTGAACTTTATAATAAGTCTTTTCTTTTCTTTCACCTATGGCAATACTAATGGTATCGGCATGCTTTACCTGGCTGAAAGCGTGTTCCGCGCAGATCTCGGGCAGGAAGTACAGACATTCCGCCGCAAGAGTTCCGTCTCCGATCTTTTCCTTTATCTTGGGAAGCAAGCTGTCGCCGCTGACGTTGGCGGATTCCTCAAATATCATATCGACCGCGGTTTTTACCTTGCTTTTAAGCTTCGCCTTACCCTCCGGGCAAAAGTACGGATATTCCGTAACGGTGCTGTCGTCCTGACGTATACAGAAAAACATCTGGTGAGAAGCAAATGTGTTCACTGCCCACTGTTCCGCCATTTTTGCAACGATCACGCACAGTTCCTCACACAATATGCTGTCAATGCGGCATTCCGCCGAAATCTTTCCGCCCGCTTTAGCCACGTATATTTTAACGTAGCAAATCTTTTGGTTGCCGAGTCGTTTTATTATCGGCTTTTTGAGCTTGTCCCAATAAATATCGGCGTCGGCGTCAGGGGCGTCTCCCGTTGCGGCGACATCGCTGAAGTATACGTTCCAGTTACGGGTCTTTCCCGCGAAAATAGTAGCTATATTTTCGTTGGCGCCCTTTTCTCCCTCGGCTTCCATTTTGGAAACGGCGTTTACAAAAGTAAACAAAAAGGAATCAACGGCTACGCTGACAGCCTGCTTTGGAGAATCGGCTACTCCTATGCTGCTTTCAAACAGCTCCCTGCCCCATTGCGGAGCGTACAGGGCAAAGTTCAGTATAATATTTTTCTCGGTGATTCTTCCGATTCTCGGGATAAGCGACATATTGAAATCGGGACAGAAGATATGCTCGTTTTCTATCCTGTTTTCGATCTCAAGTGAATCTGACAGGTAAACCAATACATAGCCGAGAGCTTTTTCGGGGTTTAAGGGATCGGCTTCGTATTCGGTGACCCGATTCTGTTTCCATGATTCGTCAAAAACGTTAAGCTTCATTTTGATTGCTTCCTTTCGGTTTTATAGGTTTTTATATTAGGTATTCTTTTATACTCTTCAATATCGTTACCGTCATCAGACCGGTATACCGCGGCGCCTTTGTCGGTACCTACTGCGTTATATACTCGAATTTTCTCCCGAAATCATTGCAGCCTGTTTCGAACTTATCAGAAGCGGGAATAAAGAAAATAGTATCCCTAAGTTTTTGAGATGCAAGCTTTAGGTTGAGCAGAGACTTTTCCGCGTCCTCGTTTGTATGAGTACCCGAAGAGCTTAAATTATCGGTACGCGCTAAATCGAAGGTCTCGTTTTTGTATATTTGTCCAAGAACCCGCCTACCGCAGACAGCGGTAAAAGCTATTTCATATCATAATCGTCCTCGCGAAAAAAACGGTTCTCATTTGGTTTCTCCTAAAACGGCAAAATAATTCCAAACGTTAAAATAAATTAAAAATATTCCACAGTTTGAATTTATTATACCATAAAAAGAGTGAGCGAAGCGAACGATTCCACTGAAACGGTAAAATGTTCTCAGACATTAAAATAATATCTTCCTCTTTCTGCGGTCTGAGGTTATTATACCATAAAATGGAATAAATGTCTACTTATTATTTTTTACTTTTACCGCGTGAATATATCATTGTCCCCCAAAGCTGAAAATTTTTGTTTTTCTATTGACAACCGAAAGAAAATGTGATATATTTCATATACGGGAACAAACATTAACAAATTTTAAACTTATCTAATAAAAAAGGAGAGCGTCGGCATGGAAAAGGAATTGACACCCAGCCAAAGCGAATGGCTGATTATGGAGGTGTTTTGGGCAAGCGATATGTCTTTGACGGCTAAGGACGTTATTAAAAAAATACAGGATAAAGCGAATATGTCTCCCCGAATGGTAAGGGTTTTAATTAACCGCTTGTGTCAAAAAGGCGTTTTAAGCTATACCGTGGACGAGTACGACTTAAGGGTATATCATTATTCCGTTGTGAAATCAAAGGAAGAGTGTCAGAAGGAAAAAAGCAGGAAGTTTGTGGACAGCTATTTTGAGGGCAGCGGGAAAAACGCAATGGCGGCATTATTGCAGAGCGCGGAGCTTACCGAAGAACAGCTCCTTGAATTGGAGGAAATCCTTAAGCGGTGCAAAGAAAAGGATAAGGAAAAAGAATGACGGCAGGTGATTTCTTCGGCAGCGGACTGCAATTTTTAAATATATGCTCTGTCTATTACGCCATACAGCTTGTAAGGTGTGCGACTTTTTCCTACGCGGTTTTTGCGGTTGTCTTTGTGCTGCGGAAAACGGTTTTTAAAAATCGTGTGTTTTTGAAAGGCGCGCTGTGGAGCCTGTTTATTCCCGTGCTTTTTGTGGGGAAGCTTAAGTTTTTTTACGAAAGCGAGATAGGCGTAAGGCTGTTTTCGTGGCAGACGGTTTTGTTTATGAACACTCTTGTGTGCGTGCTGTATCTGTCTGTCGCTCTTGTATACGGTGCGGTGCTGTTTCGCAGGAGAATAAAGCTTAAAAAATCGGTCTTGGGTCTTGAAAAAAGAGAAGTTTTGAACACGTTTGTCTATGTGACCGACCTTCCCATAACGCCTTTTGTTATAGGGGTATTTAAGCCCAAAACGGTACTGCCAAATGTGATAACGGAGGAGTATACCGAGGAGGAGCTGAAAAGTGTTTTGCTTCACGAAAAGACCCATATAAAACTCGGTCATCTGCTGATTTACTTCCTTTGGGACATTTTGCGTGCGCTGTTATGGATAAACCCGTTTCTTACCCTCGGCGCGAGATACCTTCGCGAGGATATGGAGGAAATCTGCGACCTTGTTACCATAAAAAAGAGCGGGAGAAGTATGTATGATTACGGGCAGCTTTTATTAAAGAGCATAAGGCTTTTGAAGTCCGAGGGCAAAAAATTCAATATATACGCTGCTTTTGCGGGAGATATTGAATACAGAAATATAAAGCGCAGGTTTGAAAGAATCACCGCGTATAAGCCCTATAAAAATTCGGTTGTTTTCGCTGTTTTGGGGGCAATAACGCTGTGTGCGGCGGGGACGGTTCTTTGGACGCGGAACGTTTCTTACAGCAGATATAATTTGCATCACTGTATTGTGATTTACGATGAGGAAACGGAAACAATCTTTTCAAAGGATAACGAGAACTTAAGAGAAGCGGTATACTATGACGAAAATTATATCTACATAGAAGCTTCGGCATTAAGCGAATTTATTTATAACAGCGGCATTTCGGGCAAAAATATCCATATTTATTTGGACGGCTTTTACAAGCTTCCCGGGATAGGCGCGGGAAGCGGAGGCTTCGGATATTTGGAAACGGCGGATTCGGAAGAAGCAGTCATAAAAATTGACTATGTGGAAACAGAGGATATTTTCAGCCGCATTTTAAAACTGATTTAATAAACACTTAAGGGGGACAATATTATGTCAATGACGATTAGCAATAATTACAGCAATTACACAAGCTCCGCAAATACAAAAAATCAGACAGCCGCGGCAAAGGGATCGGAAGCGGCAAAGGAAACGGCTAAAACCGCACAGACCACCTCCTCCCGCAAAACGGCGGCGGACGAATTGGCGTACCTCTCCAAAAAATATGAGGGCTACAGCTTTGTCGGCGCAAATTATTCCATGGGAATGAGATACGGCTCAAATTCAACCACCAATGTTGCGATTTCTCCGCAGTTCTTGGCGAAAATGGCCAACGATCCCGAGTTGGAAAAGGAGTATGAGGAAAATATCGCTGCTATGAAGGATCTGGACGAACAGTTTGTGCGTTCGGTGGAAGCGGGCGGCTGGCATGTTGTGGCAAAAGGTTGGTTCATAGATAAGGACGGCGGTATAGGCGGCTGGTGTATAACTCAAAAGGACGATTCAAAATCCCAGCTTGAAAAAATGAACGAGAAAGCGGAAAAGATACGCGAGGAAAATAAGGCTAAGAAAGAGGAAAAGGCTGAGCTTGAAGAAAAGCGCACTGCGGCTAAGGAAGAAAAGGCGGAACAGGCTGAAAAAGCGGAAAAGACCGATAAGCACGGCAAGTCCGAAAAGACCGAATTGCGCGCGAAAACGGAAAAAATATGCAAAAAGCGTTTCGGCGATAAGTTCAAGGGCGCGGTCATCATTGACAAAGACGAGGAAAACGGGGTCAATGTCAGCGCGGATAACGAAGAGGATAAAAACGGTTTGGAAGCAGTAATTGCCGACCTTGATATAAGGGTTTAATACTGCATTGTATAATATTTGGAGCTTATTATACTAATATCCATTTAAACACAATATAAAATCAAAGTTTAAATGGATATTACACCCAAAGCACTATTATCCAATTAAAACCATTTTTTCAAGTTTTTAATTGGATAATAGTATT
>JAAVIG010000189.1 GCA_014796735.1 Oscillospiraceae bacterium | reverse complement strand
TCTCGCCCTTGTACACCTCGTTTACCGCCTCCGCCAACATGATCGCCGTACCCGACGGAGCGTCCTTTTTAAGATTATGGTGCTTTTCCACTATTTCAACGTCAAACTGTGTTCCCAAAACCTCCGCCGCTCTTTTTGCAAGGTCGGCCAAAAGATTTATGCCAAGAGACATATTAAAGGTGAAAAATACGGGTATCTGCTGCGCCGCAAGCTTGATCTTCTGTATTTCGTCTTCGCTGTAGCCTGTTGTGGCAATAACTATGGGAACGTTTTTCATCTTGCAGTAGGAAAGCAGGTCTTCAAGGGCGGAGGGGTGAGAAAAGTCGATAATTACATCGGGCTTTTCGGGAAGCTCGAAAACCTTTTCCACAACGGGGAAATCGGCGTACTGCTCTCCTCTTAAATCTATTCCCGCGCATATTTTGCAGTCGTTTCTTTCCTTTACAAGCTCCGCGATAACCCTGCCCATTCTGCCGCAAGCGCCTGTTATAGCTATATTGGTCATATTTTAACGTCCTCGCTGTTCAAACTAATTATACAAGCCCGAATTTCTTAAGCTCGCTTTTAATTAACTCCGTTTTGCTTTCCTCAGGCTTAAGCAGAGGCAGTCTGCACTCGCCCACTTCCATACCCATAAGGTTCATGGCTTCCTTTACGGGGATAGGGTTAACGTCGCAGAACAGGGCTTTTATCAGGCTCAAGTACTTAAGCTGCATTTCGGCGGCGGTTTTGTAGTCGCCCTTTAAAGCGTACTGCGTAAGGTCGTGTATTTCTTTCGGGATAATGTTTGAAGCCACCGAAATAACGCCCTTTCCGCCAAGGGACATAATGGGCAATATCTCACTGTCGTTGCCGGAATAAATGGCAAGATCGGTTTCCGCCGCGATCTCCGCGACAAAGCTTATATCTCCGCAGGCTTCCTTTGTGGCAACGATATTTTTGTGCTTTGCAAGCTCCTTGTAGGTGCTTATTTCGATCTTGCAGCCTGTTCTCGAAGGCACGTTGTATAGGATTATGGGAATATTCACCGCGTCCGCAATTGCGGTAAAGTGCGTGATAAGTCCTCTTTGAGAGGTCTTGTTATAATAGGGAGTTACCAGCAGCAGTGCGTCAACGCCGACTTTTTCGGCGTCCGCCGACATTTCCACCGCGTAGGCGGTATCGTTGCTGCCTGTGCCCGCAATTACGGGTACGCGCTTATTTACCTTTTCAACGGCGTATCTGATACATTCCATATGCTCCTCGCCGCTTAATGTGGCGGATTCGCCCGTTGTGCCGCAGATAACTATCGCGTCGGTGCTGCTGTTTATCTGAGCGTCGATAATTTCGCCTAACTTATCGTAGTTTACCGAGCCGTCTTCGTGCATAGGGGTCACTATCGCAACCGCCGCACCTGTAAAAACCGTATTATCACTCATAGGGAGTTCTCCTTATAAATCAGAATTTATTAAAATATATTTCGTAGCTTATCCAATCGCTGCCGTTTTGTCTTTCGCATATTTTATCGTAAAAGGCAAGAGCGGACAGATTGTCTTTTAAGCACTTCCATTCGATCCTCAAAGCGTTTTCTTCCTTTGCGGATTTTTTGATCTCTTCAAAAAGCCTGCGCCCAACGCCTTTCTTTCTCTCCTCGGGGGATACAAAAAGCTCCTCAAGATACAGAACCTTTTTTCCCGCCAGTGAAGAAATTCGGTAAAAGTAATAGAGCGCGGCTCCCACCGCCTTGCCGTTATCCTCAGCGATAAGTCCGTGAAGGCATTTTTCCTCAAAAATCATCTCGCAGTACGCTTCCTCGGATATAATGCACTTATCGCCTAAGCCCTCATACTCGTTAAGTCGGCGCATAAAATTCGCGAGCACGGTCAAGTCACTTTCCTTTATTTTTCGTACGGTAATTTCACTCATCAGTCAAAATACCCTTTAGCCGCGTACAGCTCCGCCATAAGCACGCCGCCGCCTGCCGCGCCTCTCAGGGTGTTATGTGAAAGGCAGACAAATTTATAGTCATACTGGCTGTCTTCTCTTAATCTTCCCACGCTTACCGCCATGCCGTTTTCAAGATTGCGGTGGAGCTTGGTCTGAGGCATATTGTCTTCCTCAAAGTAGTTGATGAACTGCTTGGGGGCTGAGGGAAGCTCCAGCTCTTGGGGTACGCCCTTAAACTCCTTCCAGATATTCAAAATTTCCTCTTTGGAGGGTTTGTTTTCAAAGCTTACGAATACCGCCGCAAAGTGTCCGTCGGAAACGGGGACGCGCAGGCATTGAGTGGTGATCGAGGGGCTTTCGGCTTTAACTATTTTATCTCCCTCGATCTTGCCCCAAACCTTTAAAGGCTCCTGCTCGGATTTTTCCTCCTCGCCTCCGATATAGGGAATAAGGTTATCCACCATTTCGGGCCATGTTTCAAAGGTTTTTCCCGCGCCAGAGATTGCCTGATAGGTACAAGCCAGTACCTTGGTGATGCCGAATTTTCTGAGGGGGCTTAAAGCGGGCACATAGCTTTGAATGGAGCAGTTGGACTTAACGGAAATAAAACCTCTCTTTGTGCCCAAGCGTTTTTTCTGCGCTTCAACGATCTTTATGTGTTCGTCGTTTATTTCGGGGATTATCATGGGTACGTCGTCGGTAAAGCGGTTGGCGGAATTGTTGGACATAACGGGGCACTCGTGCTTTGCGTAAGCTTCTTCAAGCGCCTTGATTTCGTCCTTTTTCATATCTACGGCGCAGAACACGAAGTCTACCTGCGAGGTTATTTTTTCAATATCCGCGGTGGCGTCCATTACGGTAATATCCTTCATGCTTTCGGGCATGGGTTTATCAAGCAGCCATCTTTCGCCTACCGCCTCCTTGTAGGTTTTTCCCGCGGAACGGGGAGAAGCGGCAAGAACCGTTACTTTAAACCAAGGGTGATTTTCCAGAAGAACGGCAAAACGCTGTCCTACCATTCCCGTTGCCCCGATAATGCCAACATTATACTTTTTCATAAAAAAACTGCTCCTTCTAAATAAAATTTACATAAAAATAAAAAAATCGGTTGAAAACCGACTGATCATGCTGTATAATAGAAATACTGACATTTAATGCCATGCGGCAAATTTATGTTGATAGCACTCCATCACACGTGATGACAATCGCATACCTGTTCGGTGTACGATCAGGAAATTATCCGCCAAACAATTTCCTTCGGCAGTATTGCCTTTCGCGCACCATGCGAACGACCCCGGCGGTCTTTGGAGCGGTACTGATCTTTACTGCGCCTCTATCGGTTGGTTATTTCTTATTATATCTCAAACATACGCCTTTGTCAATCGGTTTTTTAAATTTTTTATTATAAAGGATTTTAAAGGAGAATTTCAAATGAAGATGAAAAGATTTGCAAGCACATTGCTGTGTATGTCAATTGCCGCGATCGCCGCAATTACTTTGTCGGGCTGCAAAAATCATGACGATGTATTAAGTCTGAATCCCGAAACGGTAAGCAATGTTTCAATTACCGAGACAAGCTCAAGTGAAACGGAAGCTCTTTCGCAGACCGGCGAAGCCGAGTTGACCGAAACAACGCCGCAGACCGAAGCCGAACAAACGGAGGCAACAGAAGAATCAACGCCTATTGAAACGGACGCCACGCCCCAGACCTCGGAAACAACACTTGCCGAAACTACGATTGCAGAAACCACCATTGCCGAAACCACACTTGCGGAGACAACTTCACAGGCACAGACGACGGCGGCGACCTCTGCCACAACCGAAAGCACTCCGCCGCCGACAACTACGGTAAAGCCGGAGGAAACCGCCGCTCCCGAAACAACGGCGGAGAAACCTTCCGTGGCAAAGGACGGCAGCTATACAACTCCCGAGGACGTTGCCGAGTACATACATACATTCGGTACTCTGCCGAAAAATTTTATTACCAAATCGGAAGCAAAAGCTCTTGGCTGGGACAGCTCCAAAGGCAACCTGTGGGACGTTGCCGAGGGTAAAAGCATAGGCGGCGACTATTTCGGAAATTACGAGGGCTTGCTGCCTAAAGCCGACGGAAGAAAGTATACCGAATGTGATGTTAATTACAGCGGGGGCTACCGAGGCGCCGAAAGAATTATTTTTTCAAACGACGGGCTGATCTACTACACCAACGACCACTATCAGACTTTTACGCAGTTATATTAGAGGTAAAGCTTGAAAGAACTTGAAAAGATGGGCTCATTCAAGCCCGTCATGTTGCTGCTTTGCAGCAACATTCCTGAAGAGGAAAGGAGGATTATATGAAAGAAATCACTGTTGATTTTGACGTTTTAAATACAAGTGAAAAATTTTATGATTTCATTTCCGCTGAAATGGATTTTCCCCATTGGTTCGGAAGAAATGCCGACGCGCTGCACGATCTGTTGGACTGCGCGGACGTTCGCATAACCGTTAAAAACGCATCCTCCGCCGGAGCTTGGGCCGCACCGATAGTTTCGGCGCTTAAGTCGCTTGAATGTGTGGAATTTCAGGGAACGGAAGCTGTTCAAGAAATAAAGAATATGAAACGCTCCGACTTTTACTATGAGCTTCCCGAGGAGCTTATCGCACAAACCCCCATTGAACCCCGCGACAGCTCACGAATGATGAAAATAGACCGTCAAAGCGGCGAGATAATTCACGACCGCTTTTACAATATATGCAATTATCTGAAAAAAGGCGACTTGCTTGTGCTTAATGATTCAAAGGTTTTTCCCGCCAGAATATACGGCGTTAAAAAAAGCACGGGTGTAAAAGTGGAATTTCTTCTCTTAAAGCATATTGAGCTTGATAAATGGGAGGTAATGGTGCGTCCGGGGCGGCGGCTTAAAATAGGCACGACGGTTGAGTTTTCGGAGGAATTGTCCGCGGAGATATTGGACGTTGTCGAGGGCGGAAACAGAATAGTTAAATTCAACTGCAAGGGCGTTTTCTTTGACGTTCTGGACAGGATAGGGCAGATGCCCTTGCCGCCTTATATTAAGGAAAAATTAAAGGATAAGGACAGGTACAACACCGTTTACTGCCGTGAGGAGGGCTCGGCGGCCGCGCCCACCGCGGGGCTGCACTTTACCGAAAGGGTTTTTGAGGGCTTAAGGGAAAAAGGGGTAGATACCGCTTACGTTACGCTGCATGTGGGTCTCGGTACGTTTCGCCCCGTTAAGGAGGAGAATATACTTGACCATAAGATGCATGTTGAGCATTATTCCATACCGCAGGAAACCGTTGATAAAATAAACGAATGTAAAAGGAACGGCGGGAGAGTTATTTCGGTAGGCACCACAAGCTGCCGTACGTTGGAATCGGCGGCGCAGACAGGGGGGCTTAAGGTGGGAAGCGCGGACACGGGGATATTTATTTATCCGGGGTATCGGTTTAAGGTTATAGACGGGCTTATTACAAATTTTCATTTGCCCGAAAGTACGCTGATAATGCTGGTCAGCGCGTTTTTGGGGAGGGAGAGGACGCTCTCGGCGTATGAGGAGGCGATAAGGGAGAGGTATAGGTTTTTTAGCTTTGGGGATAGTATGGCCATTTTGTGATTCGTGTTCATGTTATGCGCATAACACATTGACAAACTCAACATAATATATTATAATTAAGTTAATAAGAAGGGAGCAATACCATGGCAAAAGTATCCACAAATATAACGATAGATGCCGATGTTAAAGCAAGAGCGCAGGAGCTTTTAACGGCAATGGGAATGGATTTGTCCACCGCGGTCGGTGTTTTTTTAAGGCAGGTGGTAATGGAAAGAAGAATACCCTTTGAAATAAAGGCGGAAGTTCCCAATTCCCTGACAAAAAAAGAAATGGCGGCGGCGGAAAAGGGTGAGGATATGTACGGACCTTTTGATACCGTGGAAGCCTTTATGGAGGCTTTAAATGCTTAAAATTGAATTTAGAGGTCAGTTTAAAAAAGATTACAAGTTAGCGATAAAAAGAGGGTGTGATCCTAATGAGCTGGTTGAGGTTGTAACCTTGCTTGTCAATGAACAGCCGCTGCCTGAAAAATACAGGGATCATGCTCTTACAGATTCTAAGGAATATAAAGGAATGAGGGAGTGTCATATTCAACCCGATTGGCTTTTGGTGTACAAGATCGAAAAGGAGCTTTTGATTTTAAGGTTGATAAGGACAGGTACTCACAGCGATTTGTTTTGAAGATAAGGTATGAGTTACTTTTTTTAGCTCCGGGTGCTGTACAGCCATTTTATAAGAATCGGAAACAGAAAATTCAGAGAGGAATAACACCCCGTATGAAAAAGAAAATTACTCCTTTGCTTTTAACCATGTCATTTTTACTTACCGCCTGCGCAGACGTTGAAAATTCCGAAAGCATATCCAAACTTGAAATGTCGGAAATTTCTTCCGAAGAATCCGCGTTTTTCTCGGATATGGCAGTGAACGTTTCCGAAACTCAATCGACGCTCGAAAAAACAATCTACTCCAATACTCCGACTGAGTCTGCTGATCCCATAACCAAAGCGGCGGAAACGTCAGAAAACGTTCCCGAAACATCGGTATCAGCCTCGGAAACGACAGCACCCAAAAGCAATGCACCTGTTTTCTTCATCGAAAACCCAGACGAGTTTTTTGACGATATAACCCCAATGGAATATCGAGTTTTTGATGATGAGCAGTTTTACAGTGATGACAAGGACGCGGAAAAGGCGGCAATACAGGCTTACAAAGACTCCGATTATTATAAAGAGGCATTGGAGGCGGCAAAGAAGCTTTGCGGATACGAAAACGGTGAGCTTGTATTCCTCGAAGAATCGTGGAAAACTTATTACGGCGGGTTTGACGACTTTATTGACAAGACTGCCGCTCCCGAGATAGACTTAAAGGCGGAGATAGTTGATAGTACAAAGGCAAGGTTTGACGGGAAGAATGAGGAAAATGTTTTTTTCCTTGCCGTTGCTTTGCCCGACAGCTGTTTTGTATCCTCCGGTGACCCCGCTAACTTTGTGGTTCCCGTATATGTAAACTGTGACGGTAAGGCGTTTATATTGGATTCGGCAGGTTATCAGGCAGGAATCTCGGTCTCCTTCGTACAATACGAAAAAACGGGAAAGATACACCTGATTTCAAACGGTGCCCACAGCGAAGGCACTATGAGAACAGCCATTTTTTCCTTTGAGAATGGGCAGCCCAAGGAAGAGCTTTATACTTATGGAGCTGTTGAGACTATAGAGAAAAACGGAAGGGTGTTTGAGTGGCACACAAGCTATTGGTGGTGCTGCTTTATCTTTTACAGTGAGGAGCTTTCCCGCTACTGCGGAATAAAGGCGGTGCCTGTCACCGAAAATATGGCGGAGACAATTTGCTCGGATAAATCTATTCTCGAAAAGGTGCCCGATATAAGGGAGCGGTACGAAAACGGAGATTTGGGGATTTTGGGCGGGAAATACTTTTTTGTTTACGGAGGAGAAACCTTTGAGTATGACGGGATTGGCTTTGTCTCAACCGTGGATAAGGAGCATATATATTATATTCCCGTTCTGTCGTGGGACGATAATTTTCCTTTTGAAGATGAAAATGGTGAGTATATTTTTAATGTAGCGATAGATAGAGTATTGACAAAATAGGAATGAAACAATATAAAAACGATTATGTGTTACTGTACTTTTTTTCTGTGCAGAAAGGACAACAAAAATGGACACCACATTCAAAACCGAGGAAGGTGTATTCACCTACCGCGTAGGCGCAATTATCCTGAACGGCACAAAGGTTTTAATGGCACACGACAAGCGGCATGAACAATATTACACCATCGGCGGCAGGGCTCATTTTGGCGAATCCTCCGAGCAGGCAATGCTCAGGGAAATATTTGAGGAAACGGGAATAAAAGCGGAGCTTGACCGATTGGCAGTCGTAAACGAAAATTTTTTCGGTGTTGACGGCACTCCTTTTCATGAGCTTGCTTTTTTCTACCTTATCAAGCCCTTTGATTTTGAAAGTATAGATTATTCCGCCATAAGGTGTGACGGTGAAAACGAGGAAATATGTTGGATTGACCTTGCGGATAGGGATTGGTGCAAAGATAAACTTATTTATCCGCTGTGGTTTGCCGAAGAGGTTTTGAATTTGCCCAACGAGGTAAAGCATATTGTAACGGTTGAGGATAATTTTAAAAAGAATACTTGACAGGGTGTAGGAAATAGGGGTATAATTAGGAGGGTAAGTTATGTCTATTGTTGCCATGAACATTGCAAAAATGGTTGATATGCTCCCCGAGAGCGATCAGCATTTAGCGCAGGAGCTTATAAAAAAATTGGTTTTGGCATGGGATCCCGATTTTACAAAGGTTACTCCCGAGGAGGCTCTGCAAATAAAAGAAGCGGAAGAAAGCGGATTTATAAACGAAAAAGAAATCGATTGGAACAATCTTGAAAAATATGCTCAATGAGAAACGACAACAAAAAGTCTCCATTGCTTTGGGGGCTTTTATTATCATATGGAGATAAAAATATGGACATTATAACATTATCCGTTCCACGAAAAGCCCGAATTATCTGTATCAGCGATATACACGGCTGTTACTCCGCTTTTGACGCTTTGCTGAAAAAGTGCGGGTACGATAATGGCTCGGATTATCTTTTTATTTTGGGTGATCTCGTGGAAAAGGGCAAAGAAAACATTGCCGTTATACGAAAAGTTATGGAGCTGTGCCAAAGTCCGAATGTGATCTGTATAAAAGGCAACAACGATACAATGTGCGTAAGAATGGCGTTTTCGGACAGCAGGGAAAAGTTTTTGAGCCGATTGGATAATCGTCCCTTTAACTGCTATATTGAAATGGCACAAGAATTGGGGCTTGCCAAAGAGGATTTTGAAAAGCGTTTTGAGGAAAGCAGAGAAAAGGTAAACAAAGCCTTTGAAGCGGAATTGAGCTTTATGTCTTCCCTGCCTTTGGCGATAGAGACCGAGGAGCACATATTTATTCACGCGGGCATAGAAAACCGCCCCGACTGGCAGAACACCTCGGAACGTTTTGCACTTACCGAGCCGTGGTATTTTAACAAAGAACACCAAGCCGATAAAATCGTAGTTTGCGGACATTATCCCACGTATAATTTTGAAGCGGCAAACAATACCAATTTACCCATAATCGATAAAGACAAAAAAATAATCTGTATTGACGGCGGAGCAGCCACAAAGGGAGCAGGTCAGCTAAACGCCTTTATAATAAACCGCAGCAAGGATGTATACGGTTATGAAACGGTATTTGAGCCATTGCACCCGCGAAAAACGGTGAAGCGTTCCGTGACCGACAGCCGTAAGCCGATATATGTAAACTGGGAAAGCCACGAGCTTACGGTTATGGGCAAACAAAAGGATTTCTTGGAGGTTAAAATAAATCAGACGGGCGAAACGGGGCTTATTCACGAAAACCGCTGCGGATATTGGGACGAAAAGCTTCACGGTTGGACGTATCTGGACGCCTTTTTGTCGGTCAGCGCGGGAGAAAGCTTTGCGATAGCCGACGAGACCGAGGAATATTTTTTCGGTATTGCTGAAAACGGACAGGTGGGCTTTGTGCCGAAAAGCTGTTTTGATTAGCTGCGTCTATAAGACAAAAAACGCGCAGATAATACCGCCCCAAAATACACCCAAAAGAAAGGAATCGCAATGTTTAAGCTTATAAAAACCGAAAATTTGGCTCGACGCGGTGAGTTTTCCACTCCTCACGGTGTGATACAGACCCCGTTTTTTATGAATGTGGGCACTGCCGCTGCGATAAAGGGCGGCATTTCCTCCCCCGAATTGGCGGATTTAAAATGTCAGGTGGAGCTGTGCAATACCTATCATCTTCACCTCAGACCTACCGACGAGGTCATTTACAAAATGGGCGGACTGCACAGGTTTATGAACTGGCACAGACCTATATTGACCGACAGCGGCGGATTTCAGGTATTTTCACTGTCCAAGCTGCGTAAAATCAAAGAGGAGGGCGTGTACTTCAACAGCCACATTGACGGGCGGAAGATATTCATGGGGCCCGAGGAAAGCATGCAGATACAGTCGCATCTTGCTTCCACCATTGCGATGGCGTTCGATGAATGTATAGAAAATCCCGCGCCTTACGAATACGTGGTAAACTCTATCAACCGCACCACACGCTGGTTACAGCGGTGCAAAGCGGAAATGGCACGCTTAAACTCTTTGGAAACGACCATAAACAGAGAACAGATGCTGTTCGGGATAAATCAGGGCGGGACGTACGACGATCTGCGTATACAGCATATGAAGGATATAGCGGAGCTTGATCTGAACGGCTACGCGGTTGGCGGGCTTGCGGTGGGCGAGCCTACTGAGGTCATGTATCATATTCTGGATATACTTACCGAGCATATGCCCGTGAATAAGCCGCGGTATTTAATGGGAGTCGGTACTCCCTCAAACATAATCGAGGCGGTGGCAAGGGGGATAGATATGTTTGACTGCGTAATGCCAAGCAGAAACGCCCGTCACGCCACTGTTTTCACGTGGAACGGGATCACTC
>JAAVIG010000188.1 GCA_014796735.1 Oscillospiraceae bacterium | reverse complement strand
TACTCCGCCGAATGGCGCCCAGGCATGGAACCATTCTACCCCGTAAACGACTCCCGCAACCAAGCCCTCTACGCTCGCTACCGCGAGCTTGCCGATGCCGAGACCCGCGTCACATTCGGTGGGCGCCTCGCCGAATACCGCTACTACGACATGGCCCCCATAATCTCCCAACTCCTTACATTTTTCCTATGAAAATTCTATCCGTAATTATTCCAACATATAATATGTCGGAATATATTGAGCAAGCTCTAAATTCGTTGATAACAGACAGAATTGAAGAGTTGGATATTTTAGTCATTAACGATGGCAGCAAAGATGACTCTTCAGATAAAGCAAAACAAATCGCCAAAAACTATCCAGGCTCCATAAGAGTAATTGATAAGAATAATGGGAACTATGGTTCTTGTATAAATCGTGGCTTAAAGGAAGCTGTTGGTAAATACGTTAAGATTCTTGATGCTGATGACCATTTTGATAACAATTGTTTTACTGAGTATATAGACCTTCTCAAGCGACAGGATTGCGATATCGTAATTAACGACTATTTAGAAGTCAATAATCAGGACAAAACGTTGAAATCACATACCTATGATGAAATTCCACAAAGAAAAGATTTACTGCTAGCTAATCTTATTGAAGAAATCCCCTCTGAACGCATAGCCATGCATGCCGTTGCATTCAAACTTAATTTATTAAGAACAATTGAATATACACAAACCGAGGGGATTTCCTATACCGATGATGAATGGATTTTCAGTCCATGGGGGTTTGCAGATACTTTATATTATACCAGACTTCCGGTTTACAGATATCTTGTTGGTCGTATAGGTCAAACTGTAGATACACAGATATTGCACCGCCGTATTGATCAGCTATATACTGTCCTTCAGTCTACAACCTCCTATTATATAAAACACCAGACAGAAATAACCTCATTTGGTCAACAATATCTCACCAAACGCTTAGAAAGAGGGTATGTAAATTTATTTTTACGTTACCTCATGGGAGGTAATAAATTTGCATCTTTTCATCCAAATAAAGTACTCGAAAAGCTACAGACTGATTTACCAGAGCTTTATAATTATTTAATTGAGAAACGTCTTCTTATTGCTCGAATTATTCCTGTAAAATATTTTGTTGAATTTCAAAACAAGAATTCTTTCTCAATTAAACTTCATCTGCTCAAAATATGGATTAAGACGTCCTCTCGTCTACACCAAGTATTAGGAATTCATTCCTCGTAAAATATTTCAAATGAAACGAATAATGCTCGTATTCGGCACTCGGCCCGAAGCTATAAAAATGGCTCCGCTTGTCAAGGAGTTTCAGAAATATCCTCAGAAATTCGAAACCATCGTATGCGTCACCGGACAGCATCGCCAGATGCTCGACCAGGTTCTTGAAATCTTCGACATCAAGCCCGATTACGATCTCAATATAATGAAGCAGGGACAAGACCTCTATGATGTGACAGCCCGTGTTCTTATCGGTATGCGCGATGTTCTTAAAGAAACTAAGCCCGATGTTGTACTCGTGCATGGAGACACTACAACCTCTACCGCTGCCGCTCTCGCTGCCTTTTATCAGCAGATACCGGTAGGCCATGTTGAGGCGGGTCTTCGTACCCATAACATCTACTCTCCGTGGCCCGAAGAGATGAACCGTCAACTCACCGGACGAATGGCAACCTACAATTTCGCTCCAACTCCATTGAGCCGTGAAAACCTGATTAACGAAGGAATCGCAGACGAAAAGATTCTCGTAACCGGCAACACGGTAATCGATGCACTTTATTGGGTTGTCGACAAAATAAAAAACTATTCCACCCTAAGCTCCGCTCTTCAGGAAGAGCTGAAAAAAGCAGGATATGACGTAGACCGCCTTACCAGCGGAAAGAAACTCGTGCTCATAACCGGTCATCGTCGCGAGAACTTTGGCGAAGGCTTCATATCCATGTGCCGAGCTATAAAAACGCTCACCGAAAAATATCCCGACGTGGACTTCGTCTATCCTATGCACCTCAATCCAAACGTCCGCAAACCCATCCACGAAGTGTTTGGTGAAAATCTCACCGGGCTAAGCAACATGTTCTTCATTGAGCCTCTCGAATACCTCTCGTTCGTCTACCTGATGGAGAAATCCACTATCGTGCTCACCGACAGCGGTGGTATTCAGGAAGAGGCTCCAGGACTTGGAAAACCTGTGCTCGTGATGCGCGACACCACCGAACGTCCTGAAGCTCTCACAGCCGGCACCGTCAAGCTCGTCGGAACAGACTACGATAAGATCATAACAGAAGTCTCCCGCCTGCTTGATGATTCTAACCATTACGACGCAATGTCCCGCGCCGTCAACCCTTACGGCGACGGCCACGCCTGCCAAAGAATTGCTAATTCCCTTGAGTCATGAGAATGCTTTATTTAATGCATGTTTCGTGGGGATGGATAAAACAACGTCCTCACTTCTTCGCGGAAAAGCTGTCTAAAGATTTCGATATTACTATCTATGGAGCTGAAAGCCTTAGAAACCGACATTCCTTGAATCAGGATAGGACCATTCATTATAAAGCCTTATACATTTGGGGATTTATGCGTTCTCTGGCTTGGAAAAATAAATTCCTTAATTGGATTTATAAAAAATGGGTTGAATTTCAAATCAAGGAGTTTAGTAACTATCAATACATTTGGATTACTAATATTCTTTTTTATAATTTCATTAAAGATAGACTACAGGACAATCAAATTCTCATATATGATTGTATGGATGACGATTTAGAGTTTCCCCACATCAAAAAAGACTCAGGTTTAACTCAATTCTATCTTTCTTTAGAACAGCAACTCGTTAATCGAGCTAATTTCATTTTCTTTTCTGCCTGCTACCTCTCAGAAAAGGTGAAAAAGCGTTCTCCATTTAATGAGAAAAAGCTAACTATCTTGAACAATGCTATCGAATTCCCAGAAACAAGAGAGATTGATAATATTCCATCAGAGATTAGATTAAAACTAGAACAGATTGATTCCACTCATCCGAATATACTTTATATTGGTACTATTTCTGAATGGTTTGACTTCAATCTAGTACAAGAAGTATTAAAACAGATACCTAATCTCAATTTAATATTAATTGGTCCGGCAGAAATAGACATACCTGCCTGTAAAAACATTATCTATCTTGGGGCAATAGAACGTAAGTACATTTTCAAATTTATGGAAAAGGCAGATGCTCTATGCATGCCCTTTAAAGTGACCGAATTAATACGTTCTGTAAATCCGGTAAAACTATATGAATACCTTTATGCTGGTAAACCAATTATAGCCCCAGCTTACGAAGAGACCCAGCAATTTGTTCCTTATATCTATTTGTATAAAAATGAGCTTGAGTTACTAAATCTCTGTCAAACACTTTCTGCCAGAGAATTAAACTCTAAATGTCTTCATCCCGTTGAATTATCCTTCATTAAATCCAATACTTGGGATGAAAGAGCTAAGGTCATCATGAATACTTTACGGACAACGAAGACTCTAAGTCGATAACAACTATCATATCATCTCATACTTCCATATAACAAAATATCACTTCAGTCATAATAAAGCATTTGCTATCGTTTTACGGTTACGATTGGAGGTTCTAATTTTTCCTCAGTATTTAAATAATACCGGATAAATATATAATACATTAACTCACCACTTAAAGAATTGTATCTATAACTTTATACTTTAAGTAATAAAATGGTGAACAATCTATTTATAGAAATATATATTTGGATCATCTTTTTTTATCCAACATTTTGGGGATATACGTTAGCTAGTGGAAATTCTTTTGGGCAACTAATTTTAAATCTTTCTGTAATAGCTTTCGTACTTATCGTAGTGCTTCTAAAGCATTTACGTATCATTCTTCCTAAGTCATATTTTATTTTATTTTTTTTACAAGCCCTATCCTATACCATTACACTCGCATATAATCTATTTGACACCGACTCTCCTATTTCATTTAAAGATTACACTGATATCATACGTCCATTCTTTTATATAATAGCTATTAGTGTGCCCTTCATCTTTAAATTCAGACTCCCTCAATTATCTAAAATACTAAGAACAATCATTTTAGCATGTTTATCAACATTAATCTTTGATATAATAAAATTTTTTAGCTTTGGAATACCATTAATGAAATTATATACTGGTTTAGAGTCAGGAACATTTAACTATATTCGTTTTTCTGGAACATTTGCCTATTGCTATAATTTCGGATTTATAATTCTGTTTCTTCTATATGAAGGATGCATACAATATAAACATAAAATTATTTGGGGATTTACCTGTCTAACTATAATTATTCTTACAGGAAGTCGTTCTTGCTTACTCGCATTATCTATTGGAATAATATATTTTATATTCTCAAATAAAGTGACCTCCGCAAACAAAATCAAATATATTTTAATGACCTTTCTTGTCTCTGCAACTATATTATTGGTACTCTCTTTATTTGATTTACCCATCATAAATGACATTTTCAATAACTACGATAAATTATTATCATCTCTAAGTAGTGGTGTCGCTTCAGATGGTTCACTAATGACAAGAAATTCTCAACTTGAACGTGTCATGTCCTCTCTAAACAAACATTTATTATTAGGCATAGGACCCATGAAAACCCAACAGCCCATAGAAATCCAGATTGGATACTATCTATCGTCATGGGGACTTATTGGAACAACCATATTCCTACTCATAATTAGTTCCGCTGCATATTTCGCATTTAAGTCATCAATGAACAGTTGCCGGGTAATTCGCCAATTTTCAAGAGCAAATTTATTATGGATATGTTCCTCTTTTATAATTGGATTAAGTACTCCTATTACTGATCAGGCTAGGGTTTTCCAATTATTCTATTTAATTCAAGGTATACAATACTATATCTATCTACAGACAAGAAAAGAATTGAATTCTTTTACTAAATAAAATGATAACTCCAGACTATCCTTTAATCGCTATCCTACTATCAACCTACAATGGTTCCAAATATTTGGAGCAGCAAATTAATTCGATTTTACATCAAAAATATAAAAACTGGATTCTTTACGTCCGAGATGATGGATCTACGGATCAAACAATGGATATTATACGAAATTTCAGCTCTGTCCACAATAATATCATTTTTATCAAGGATAATACAAAACATCGAGGTGTAACAGATAGTTTTATGTACTTACTTAAGCATGCCTCAGCCGAATATTATATGTTTTGTGACCAAGATGATTATTGGTTACCTAACAAAATAGATACTACATTAAATTATATTAAAACGGAGTATTCTAATGTTCCACAATTAGTTGCCACTGACTTAAGTTTAGCTGATAAGTTTCTCCAAATCAAACATAATTCAATGTGGAGAGAATGCAATATGATGTATAAAATCCACAATCTCAAACTATTAGAAGTTTGCGATTACTTGACTGGATGTACAATGCTGTTTAATGATAGTGCTAAGAGAGTTATTCTCTCCACGTATAGTTTGATTGGTACAGAATTTCTCCATGATCAAATTGCAACAATATCTGTATTGAGTAATTTAGGAAGAATCACGACTATAGATCAGCCGACAATTTTATACCGACAACATGATAATAATGTCATAGGTGGTCGTAAAATTAATAACAGGATTTTATATCGTATACACAATTTTAGAAAAATAATTATACGAGAAAGAAAACGATACAGGTTAGCACACAAAGTATTTAGAACCAATTTTTTTCGATTTTGTCAATTAAGAATTGAATCTATTTTTAGGTATGAGTAATCCCAATACTACAAAAAAAATAAAAGTCCTCATAGTATGTACGGTTCCTTCACATATTAATGGAATTACGAATGTTATTTTTAACATACTTCAACACTGTGACTTCTCCAAATTTGAGTTTGGCTACGTTTCCATAAATTTACCTCATCCACGATATCAAAACCTCTTAAAAGAATTAAATATAAAACATTTTACTATCCCTCGCAAGATATCAAATCCACTATCATATATCTCAGACTTATCAAAAATAGCAAAAGAATATGACATTATACATGTGCATGGTAATAGTGCGACAATGGTTCTTGAAATGTTAGCAGCTAGAATTGGACAAGTAAGAATCAGAATAGCTCATTCACATAATACAACATGTAATATGAGATTATTAGATTGGTTTTTCCGGCCTCTATTTTATAAATTATGTAATACTCGTATGGCGTGTAGTGAAGACGCGGGGCAATGGTTATTCCGTCATCGAAATTTTACGATATTGAAAAATGGAATTAATACTGAATCATTTGTATATGATTCACAAAAGAGACGAAGTATAAGAGATGCCTTCAATATTTCAAATGAAGTTTTAATTGGCCATATTGGAAACTTTATTCCACAGAAAAATCATTCACTTTTAATTCAAATATTTCATGACTATCATAAAATTAATCCCCATTCTAAGTTAATGTTAATTGGAGAAGGAGAACTGATGGGGAACATTAAAGAGCTCGTTAGGAATCTTAATATTTCAACAGATGTTATTTTTACTGGCAGTGTACCGAATGCAGCAGATTATTTAAGTGCTATTGACCTTATTCTAATGCCTTCATTATATGAGGGATTTCCACTGACAATGATTGAAGCACAGGCCAATGGATTGAGGATAGTAGCATCCTCTACAATTTCAGAGTCATCAAATATCACAGATTTAGTAAGTTTCGTTCCAATTAATGCACACACCGATCAGTGGGTTAATACTATGTCCTCTCTTATATCTAACGATAATAGTCGGGAAGAAACATCACAAACTGCCATCTCCAAAATTAAGAACTGTGGTTTTGATATCAAGCAGGTTACAGACACCTTAATGCAGATTTACAAAACTAAAACATGTCATTAATTCAACATCTATGAATATTAGAGAACTGATAGATAAAGTCACTGATTCTGCCAAATCATACCCTACAACAACATTTTCATTAGAAAATAATGGACACATAAATACATGTATTAACCCCTATTCATACCACATTATAAAGCGTTTTCCTGAGTTATACTCACCAATGGATGGACTTTTTATAGATGGCATGATTATGTGCTGGTTAATCCGTATTTTATGGAATAAAAAAATACCTCGTTTGAGTTTTGATATGTCGGGTATGGCGATAGACTTATTTTCGAGGATTAACTGTAACCCAAACGAAAGTATATACTTTATCGGAGCAAAAGCAAACGAAATAGAACAAAGTATATCACAAATTCAAAAAGCTTATCCTACAATGAATATCGTAGGGTATCGACATGGTTTCTTTTCCTCTGAGATGGAACGTCTGAATGTAATTGAAAAAATTATTCAATTAAACCCGTCATTTGTCGTGATAGGAATGGGGGCACCTATACAAGAGAAATTTGCCATTGATTTGAAACAAAGTGGATATAAGGGAAATGCTTTTACTTGTGGGGGGTTCCTCCATCAAACAAAAGATCGATTGAACTACTATCCCAAATGGATTAATAAATATAATTTAAGAGCTTTTTATCGCTTAAGTAAAGAAAAAGGGCTCTTCAAACGCCTTTATTTTGTATTACTGCAATTCCCCATACGATTCGTTATTGATACAATTACATATAGATTCAAAAAAGTTTTACCATAACGATGCCATCATTTCTATATACTCACATTATTTTCTCTCATACAGAATTGAAACAACATACCAAAAACACTAGTGATGGTTAAATCAATAATATCTTCAACTTCTTCTACCATCCATAATTCATTCCCAAAACGGGATGCTACCAGTGACATTGCTAAGGCTATTGGAATCTTACTTATGATTTTGGGGCATTGTAATGGAATTCCATTTATTGTGAGAAACTTTATTTTTAGTTTCCACATGCCGTTATTCTTTATTCTTTCCGGATTTTTCTTTAAACCAAAACCAATTAGAGAAATTGCACTAAGCGGAAGTAGACATCTTGTGAGACCATATTTAATTACTGGTGCAATATGTATTTTATTATGTCTGACTGCCGAAGATATAACAGGAGCAAAAAATAAGATTATCGGTACAATCATGTCAAATGGGGGGTGGCCGAGCG